>JAGWKW010000171.1 GCA_028865155.1 Alphaproteobacteria bacterium | reverse complement strand
CCGCTGTTCAGCGTCACCGGCTTGCCGTCGTCGGGATGCTCGCCCAAGGCCTTGCCCGGAGTCGCAGCGCGGCCGAAACGGCCCTTGCCCGGCTCGGCCAACAGGACGACCGCGCGGTTCAGCCCGACGGTTAAAACGTCGTCGCCTTCGGCCAGACTCTTATATTGCGGCCCCATCTTGATGTAAGGCCCGAACCGCCCGATGCCGGCCGTGATCATTTCGCCGGATTCGGGATGCTTGCCGATCTCGCGCGGCAGGCTCAGCAAACGCAGCGCGGTGTCGAGGTCGATGACATTCGGGTCCACGCCCTTGGGCAGCGACACGCGTTTCGGCTTCGGCCTGTCGGATTTTTTCTTTTTCTTCTTTTTCTTTCCGTCCGTTTCTTCGGGTTCCGGCTCCGGCGTCGCAACGGGCGCGGGGCCAAGCTGGACATAGGCGCCGTAAGGCCCGACGCGCGCCGACACAGGCAGGCCGGTTTCGGGGTCGTTGCCCAATTCGCGCGGCCCGGCCATTTGCGGCGCGCCGTCATTGGCGGGCAGCGATAAAGGCCGGGTGTTGCGGCATTCCGGGTAGTTGGAGCAGCCAAGAAACGCGCCGAACTTGCCGAGCTTCAAGCCCATGCGCCCGGTTTTGCAAACCGGGCATTGGCGCGGGTCGCCGCCGCCGGGCTGCGGCGGGAAGAAATGCTCGCTCAGCACATTGTCGAGCGCGTCGATAACGTCGGAAATTTTCAGGTCTTTGGTCTTGTCGATCGCACCCGAAAATCCCGCCCAGAATTCGCGCAAGACTTTCTTCCATGCCATCCGCCCGCCCGAAATATCGTCGAGCTTTTCTTCAAGCTCGGCGGTGAAGTCGTATTGGACGTAGTCGCGGAAGAAGTTTTCTAGAAAAGTCGTGACGATGCGGCCCCGGTCTTCGGGAATGAAGCGCTTTTTGTCGAGCCGGACATAATCGCGATCCTGCAACACCTGCATGATGCTGGCATAGGTCGAAGGCCGCCCGATGCCGAGTTCTTCGAGTTTCTTGACCAGCGACGCTTCGCTGTAACGCGGCGGCGGCTGGGTGAAATGCTGTTCTGGCTTGATCTCTTTCTTCTTCAAATTATCGTTTTCATTCATCGCCGGAAGACGGACATTGCCATAGCCGTCATCATCGGGCTTTTTATCGTCGTCGACGCTTTCCTGATAGACCTTGAGCCATCCATCGAACACGACGACCGAACCCGTGGCGCGGAACGTGCCTTTATTGTCATCCCCCGCAATATCGACCGCGACTTGGTCCAAAACTGCGCTTGCCATCTGCGACGCCATCGTGCGCTGCCAGATCAGCGTATAAAGCGCCAACTGTTCCTTATCCAAACGCCGCGCAACCTGTTCCGGGCGTCGGCTTAAATCCGTGGGGCGAATGGCTTCATGCGCTTCCTGCGCGTTTTTGGCCGCGTTTTTATAAACGCGCGGGCTGTCGGGAACGTAAGACGCGCCGAAATCCTGCGCGATAACTTTGCGCGCGCCGTCGATCGCTTCGGCAGACAGCGAAACGCCGTCGGTACGCATATAGGTGATAAGCCCGACCGTCTCGCCGCCTATATCGACGCCTTCGTACAAATGCTGCGCCGTGCGCATCGTGCGCGTCGCGCCCATGCCAAGTTTCCGCGACGCTTCCTGTTGCAGGGTCGAGGTCGTGAAAGGCGGGTAGGGATTGCGGCGCGTCTGCTTCTTTTCGACCGCCGCGACTTTATAGGAAAGCTGGTTCAAAAGCGAAAGCGCGGCCTGCGCCTCGGCTTCGGTCTGCAACGCGAATTTGTCCAGCTTCTTGCCGTTCAGATGCGTCAAATGCGCAGGCACGGTCAGATTGTCGGCGGTGACGAAATGCGCGCCGATGGTCCAGAATTCCTGCGCCTTGAATTTTTCGATCTCGGACTCGCGCTCGCAAATCAACCGCAAAGCAACCGACTGCACGCGCCCCGCCGATTTCGATCCCGGCAGCTTGCGCCACAAAACGGGCGACAGCGAAAAGCCGACCAGATAATCCAGCGCGCGACGCGCCATATAGGCATCGACCAGATCATTGTCGATATCGCGCGGATGGGCGATGGCCTCGGTAACGGATTTTTTCGTGATCTCGTTGAAGGTCACGCGCTTGATCGCGGCCTTCTTGTCCAAACCTTTCGCGTGCAAAACTTCGCGGATATGCCACGCGATGGCTTCCCCTTCGCGGTCGGGATCGCTTGCCAGATAAACGGTGTCGGCGGATTTGACGGCCTTGGCTATTTCAGCCACAGGTTTATCGGCCCGGTCGCCCAGCGCCCAGTCCATCGCGAAATCCTCGTCGGGGCGGACGGAGCCGTCTTTCGGCGGCAGATCGCGGATATGGCCGTACGAGGCCAGAACGGTAAAATCCCCGCCCAGATACTTGTTAATGGTCTTCGCCTTGGCGGGCGATTCCACGATGACGAGTTTGTGCGACACTTATACCCCTCGCAGTTCAAGAATTGGCGCGCCGCGCCGAAAAACCCGCCTATGCCGGAAGAACGGCAGGCAGCGCGCCAATTCTTGAGTTGCGAGAATCACATATGAGACCTCTCGCTTCCCCAAAAAGGGCAGGCATGAGGATTAGTCTAAAAGCGGCGCAAAAGACAAGCGCGATAAGATTATGCCTGTAAAAACGGTGGGTTATCGCTCGTTCTCGAAAGCTTCGATAACCCGGACGGCTCTGTTTTGGGCGCGAAACATAAGAGCGCCAAGCCTATTGCCAGGGGCAAGGATCTCGGTCGCGGCGGGCCTGAAATCGTTGCCGTTATTGAGCGAATTGCAGCGCATAACGGCTTGGGTGATGTTGAGGGCGGCGAGTATACCGGCGGCAGCATAGATAAAATTGCGCGCCATCTTTTTGTGTTTTTTCGTGATTTTAGCAGGCTTGGGCGCGGGCTGATAAAACCGGTCATAAGCGCCATACCGACCATCAGGGTCGAAAATCCTTTTCCACATATTTTGCGTACTGGGCGTAAGGGGCGCGCTCATGAAAAATACCTGTGCCGTTATGACCAAATGATTCCGAATGCAGGTATTTTAACGCAACATCCTTGCGGCGGAACGGGTTTATTAGTTTCAAGGGAAAACAAAGCATATCAGGCAGCTATGGATTGTTTGTTTTGCTTTCACCTTTTTGCCATATAGTAACCGGACAATATTCAACAAAAGATAATTCGAGGGTCTTATGGATTTGACGATCATTACCGAAACGGGCGACGGGCTGGTTTCGGGGCTTCGCAGGCACAATATCACCGGCGGCCACTTCACCAATGGAACCTATGCGCCGCCGAAAGACCTGATCGTTCCTACGGTTCTGGCCGGGTTTCAGCAGGCCGTGGATGAAGAAGGGGACGAGGCGCTTCCCCTTGTCATCGCGGTGAATTCCGATGTCAGCATGGCGGGCATTATGGACAAGAAAAAGGCGAGCGCGGAAGAACGCGCCAAACTCGAAAGCCAGACCGTGCGCGCCGCCAAGGTTGCGTTCCCTCTATCTCTGCAAAACCCTACCCGCCCG
>JAGWKW010000170.1 GCA_028865155.1 Alphaproteobacteria bacterium | reverse complement strand
CCCATCGAGCCTGAAAAGAAAAACGGCGCGGCATCCCTCGCGAAGGACTCGGATATTCTGCGCATGCAGGAAAAATTGGACGCGGCACATGCGGAAATCGGCCGGCTGCGCGCCAAGAATGGCCGGTTAAAGGACAGAAACATTGTGCTTGAAGAGCGGTTCCGGTCGTTGCCAGGCAATATCGGAGCTGCGACAGATAACGCGGGGCGAGAGGATTGTAGCAGTTTCGTCGAACCGGATGCCGGGGCAGATTGTTCTTCAGGCGAAGCGGATGCGTCGGTGACTTGGCGATTGAACGGCCAGCTTCTTACAGTTCCCTTGCCCAAGAGCCTTACCGAAATCAAGCCGTGGATAGACCGGTATTTGGGCGATAAGGTCGTGCTGGCGCCTAAAGCGCAGAAAGCCGCAGAGGAAGCGGTTCTGTTCAACGACGTCGCGTTGGTTTACAAAGCGCTGCTGCTGCTTGGAACTCGCGCCGACATGCTGGAGGGGAAAGACGCCGAAGCTGCACCTTTCTTCAATAAAATGCTGAAAGAATTGCGTCTCGAATACGGCACGTCGATTCGCCGCATGAATAAGTCGTTCAAGCCGCAATATTACGCGGCGTGGAACGAGGAGAAGGTTTTTCTGGAGAGGGCGTTGAAGCGCGGCAACAGCCGCGATCCGAACAGATGTCTGCGCATTTATTGCGCAGAAAAGAAAACCCCAGAACGGTCGTTCATTCTCGTCGGGCATCTGCCGACACACCTCGATAATAGGATAACCTGAGCGTTAGGCCGCTTTTTTCAGGTTCTCGGTGATCTTTTCGAGGAATTGGCGGGTATTGAGCCATTTCTGGTTCGGGCCGACGAGAAGAGCGAGGTCTTTGGTCATATGGCCTTGCTCGACCGTTGCGATACAGACCTGTTCCAGCTTTTTGCCGAAATCGATCACGTCAGGGGTGCCGTCGATCTTGCCGCGATATTGCAGCGCCTGTGTCCAGGCGAAGATGGTCGCGATCGGGTTGGTCGATGTCTCGTTCCCCTTTTGATGCTCGCGATAGTGGGCGGTGACCGTGCCGTGCGCGGCTTCGGTTTCGATGGTGTTGCCGTCGGGCGACAGAAGCACGGAGGTCATCAGGCCGAGCGAACCGAAACCCTGCGCGACCGAATCCGACTGCACATCGCCGTCATAATTTTTGCAGGCCCACAAAAATCCGCCGTCGCCGCGCAGCGATTGCGCGACCATGTCGTCGATGAGTTTGTGCGCGTAAGTTAACCCTGCCGCTTCGAATTTGGATTTGAATTCGCTTTCGTACACGTCGGCGAAGATGTCCTTGAAACGCCCGTCATAGGCTTTCAAAATCGTGTTCTTGGTCGACAGGAACATCGGGTATTTGCGCTGCAATGCGTAGTTGAAACAGGCATGGGCGAAGCCCTTGATCGACTCGTCCTCGTTATACATGCCCATCGCGACGCCCGCGCCGGGGAATTTGTGGACTTCGTGCGTGACCGGCGCGCTTCCGTCGGCGGGCGTGAAGGTCATGGTCAGCGTGCCGGGGCCGGGAACCTTGAAATCGGTCGCTTTGTACTGGTCGCCGAAAGCGTGGCGACCGATGACGATGGGCTTGTGCCAGTGCGGCACGTAATGCGGCACGTTCTTGATCAAAATCGGTTCGCGGAAAACGGTTCCGTTTAAAATGTTGCGGATGGTGCCGTTGGGCGATTTCCACATTTTCTTGAGGCTGAATTCCTTGACCCGCGCTTCGTCGGGCGTGATCGTCGCGCATTTGACGCCGACGCCGAATTGCAGAATCGCGTTGGCGGCGTCGACCGTGACTTTGTCTTCGGTTTCGTCGCGCTTCTGGATGCCGAGATCATAGTATTTGAGGTCGATTTCAAGATAGGGCAGGATCAGCCAGTCCTTGATCATCTGCCAGATGATACGGGTCATTTCGTCGCCGTCCATCTCGACCAGCGGGTTTTTGACTTTGATCTTGGTCATGGGGAACTCTCGGAAAATAGGGATTGATGCGGGGCGGATTTTGCGAAGTTTGTGTTAAAATTGGCTTAAAGGGGGTGGGCGACCCCTCACCCGGAAAAACTAAGGCTTATTTTCCTTCGTCAAATAAGCCTAAGTTTTTCCGCCCTCTCCCGCAAGGGGAGGGGGATACCCGCCGCACTGTCCGTTTTTTAGGGCTTGAGAATTGCCTTCGGCGAGGTAGAAAATAACCATGTCTCGCAAAGCGCATATTTCAGAATCTTCTGCGGAGAAGGACGCTGCGGCGGAAATCGCCGATCTGGCGCGGCAGATTGCGCATCACGATGCGCTTTATTACCAGAAGGATGCGCCGGAAGTTTCCGATGCGGCCTATGACGCGCTGCGTGCGCGCTATCGCGCATTGATCCATGAATACCCGCATCTGCGCCCCGAAAACGATCCCGAAGCGCGGGTCGGGGCCGCGCCTGCTGCAGGGTTCACCAAGGTTGTCCATGCCGTGCCGATGCTGTCTTTGTCGAATGCGTTTTCCGACGAGGATGTGACCGGTTTTGTCGAACGCATCCGGCGGTTCTTGCAGCTTGGCGAGGATGCCGCGCTGGATTTCGTGGCCGAGACGAAGATCGACGGGCTTTCCTGTTCGTTGCGGTATGAGAAGGGTGCGTTGGCCGTCGCGGCGACGCGCGGCGACGGAACGACCGGGGAAAATATCACGGCCAATGTTCGGACGATTGCGGATGTGCCGAAGAAGCTCCATGGCGCGTTTCCGGATATCCTTGAAATTCGCGGCGAGATTTACATGAACCGCGAGGATTTTCTTGCTCTCAACGAACAGCGCGAGAAAGACGGCGAGCCTCCCTTTGCCAATCCGCGCAACGCGGCGGCGGGCAGCGTGCGGCAGTTGGACAGTGGAATCACGGCGTCGCGGCCTTTGCGGTTTTTCGCCTATGCGCTCGGCGAGGTCGGCGAGGATGTCGCCGAGACGCAGGAAGGGTTGCGCAAGAAGATCGCGCATTGGGGTTTTCCTCTCAACGAGCCATCGAAGCTTTGCAAAAATATCAAGGAAATCCTCGCTTTCTATGCCGGTATTGAAGCGAAACGTCATGCTTTGCCGTTCGACATCGATGGGGTGGTTTACAAGCTGAACCGGTTCGACTGGCAGGAACGGCTTGGCTTCGTGAGCCGCTCGCCGCGCTGGGCGATTGCGCATAAATTCGCCGCCGAGCAGGCCGAGACGAAATTGAAGGCCATCGTCGTTCAGGTCGGGCGCACGGGCGCGTTGACGCCCGTGGCGGAGCTGGAACCCGTGACGGTCGGCGGCGCGGTCGTCAGCCGTGCGACGTTGCACAATGAAGACGAGATTGCGCGCAAGGATATTCGCGTCGGCGATGTGGTGAAAATTCAGCGCGCGGGCGATGTCATTCCGCAAGTGATCGGCGTTGATCTGAAACAACGTCCTGCGCACAGCAAAAAATTTGTTTTTCCCGGCCATTGCCCCGAATGCGGGTCGCTGGCGGTGCGCGAGGATGGCGAGGTCGTGCGCCGTTGCACCGGCGGGCTGATTTGCCCGGCGCA
>JAGWKW010000169.1 GCA_028865155.1 Alphaproteobacteria bacterium | reverse complement strand
TCTTGCCATAGATATAGTCGCCGTTTTCGGAACGGTCGCCGTTGCCTGCCGCCCATGACACGACCTCGACCACCTTGGGGCGTTCGACGCGCATCAGATGGCGCAGTTCTTCTTGCATCGTCGCGAAGCCGCGCGGCGTCACGTAATTTTTAAGACCCGCGGGAAGAGAGGCGGAATCTTCTGGCGCGTCTTCGTCGCCGTCGCCTTCTTTGGTGAAGGCCTTGCTCATGGTTTCGCGCGTTCGTACTGTTTGGGCCAGGCGATGTCGGCGCCGAGTTCGCGCGCGGCATGAAGCGGCCAGTAGGGATCGCGCAGCAATTCGCGCGCGAGAAACACGGCATCGGCCTTGCCTTGCGCCAAGATTTCTTCGGCCTGTTTGGCCTGGGTGATAAGCCCGACCGCGCCCGTGGCGATACCGGTTTCGGCGCGGATTTTTTCGGCAAATGGAACCTGAAAGCCGGGCGCGGCCGGGATTTTCGCGTCGGGTACCAGCCCGCCGGTCGAGCAGTCGATCAGATCAATGCCGGTCTTTTTCAATTCGCCCGCCAGCCTAAGCGACTGATCGATATCCCAGCCGCCTTCGACCCAATCGGTCGCGGAAATGCGGACGAAGACTGGCAGGTCGCCGGGCCATGCGGCGCGCACGGCTCTGGCGACGGCAAGCGGGAATTTCATGCGGTTCTCGAGCATGCCGCCATAGCCGTCCGTGCGTTTGTTCGACAGCGGCGACAGGAATTGATGCAGCAGATAACCGTGGGCCATGTGGATTTCGGCGACCTGAAACCCCGCGTCGAGCGCGCGGCGTGCTGCGGTTTCGAATTGCGCGACAGTATCCGCTATGTCCTGCGCCGTCATTTCCCGGGGCGCGGGCCAGCCCGGCCCGAATGGAACGGCGCTGGAGGATAATGTTGGCCAATGATCGGGATCGGACGGCGGCAAGGCTTGTCCACCTTTCCATGGCAGGTCGGCCGAGCCTTTACGTCCCGCATGGGCGAGCTGGATCGCCGCAATGGCGCCTTGGGCGCGGATGAAGGCGGTTATGGGTTTGAAGGCTTGCGCATGCGCGTCAGACCAGAGGCCGAGATCGCCGGGCGAAATGCGGCCTGCGGGCGCGACGCCAGTCGCCTCGGCCATGACAAGGCCGGCGCCGCCGACGGCGCGGCTGCCGAGATGAACGAGGTGCCAGTCGTTGGGCAGGCCGTCTTTGGCCGAATATTGGCACATCGGCGAAACCCATGCGCGGTTTTTGATGTCGAGGCTGCGGATGCGAAGCGGAGAAAAAAGGTGCGGCATGGTCGTTTCCGAAAGTCGGGGCGCAGGGCGCCGGGGCGGCGGATAAATAGCAAACCCGCGCGCCTCTGTCACCTTCGCGCAGCCTCCATACCCCTATGGACGGCTGCCTCCGGAACCCCTAATGTGGCGCGCCCGGACCGCCCCCCATGCTGCAGGATATCATGGATCGCCCTTCCGTTTCTCCTAAAACGCCGCGCATTCTCGCCGTCGATTTCTGGCGCGGGGTTTGTCTGCTTATGATCTTTATCGACCATATTCCCGGCAACCCGTTGGCCGCCGTGACGTTGCGCAGCTGGGGCTATGCCGATGCGGCTGAGATCTTTGTCTTCCTTGCCGGAGTCAGCGCGTTTTTATCCTTCGGGCGGTTTTTCGACTCCGGCGATTATGCGGACGGGTTTCTGCGCTGCGCGGTGCGGACATGGCAGTTGTTCCGCGCGCATATCCTGCTTGTTTTCGGTATCGCCGCCATCGTCGGTGGATATGGGCTGTTCGCCGACGCATCGCCTTTTATCGGCGAATTCAACCTCGACCCCCTGTTTCACGACCCCGGCCTTGCCCTGCCTTATATCGCCGTGCTGCGTTATATGCCAAGCATGAGCGACATTCTGCCCATCTATATCCTGTTCGTCGCGGGCTTTCCCGCCATGTGGTTTTTGATGCGCCGGTCGCCTTTCTTGCTGCTGGCCTTGTCTTTCGCTTTGTGGCTGACGGCCAATATCTCTGGTTATAATTTCCCCAATTACCCTGAAGGCAGGCGATGGTTTTTAAATCCGCTGGCGTGGCAGCTTATGTTCGCGTCGGGCATGGCTGTCGCGGCGTACCGCCAAAAGCTTGCGCCGCTTGCGCGCTCGAATCTGCTGCTTGCCGCCTGCATCGCGGTTGCGACGGTCGGCGTCGTCGCCGCCGCGCCGTGGACGCATTACAAGCCGTGGGCCGCGTACCGCGTGTTCCATTTCAAGTACGAACTGATGATGGTTCATAAAAGCAACCTGTTCCCGCCGCGCGTTTCGCATTTTTTCGCGCTGCTTGTGATCGGACTGCGCGTTCTTCCCAGCCATTCGCCTTTTTGGGAAACGCGGTTTGCGCGAGCGCTGATTACGACCGGGCGGCATGCCCTGCCCGTTTATTGCGCGGGCGTTCTGCTGTCGCTTGTGATTTACATGCTGCTGCAAACCCGGCAGGCGAATACCGCCGAAATTCTGCTGGTCAATATGGCGGGCGCAGCATTGCTGATCGGGCTGGCGGCCCTGCTGGAGAAGATCAGGTCGCGCGGAAAGGCCGCGGCTCTTATGCGGATCGCGTAACGGAAGCTTCGTAACGATTGGCGGTCAGATTTTTTTGACAAACTCGGATTTCAGGTACATCGCGCCGATGCCGTCGATTTTGCAGGCGATGTCGTGCCCGTCGACCGGATCCTCGACAAGGCGGATATTCTTGACCTTTGTGCTACTTTTGACGGTTGAGGACGAACCTTTGACTTTCAAGTCCTTGATGAGCGCGACCGTGTCTCCGGTAGCCAGAACATTGCCGTTCGCATCGCGAATGGACGTATCCGCATCGGCAGGTTTTGTTTCGGAAGCGGGATTCCATTCATGCGCGCATTCAGGGCAAATCCACAACAGGC
Organism: Alphaproteobacteria bacterium; assembly: GCA_028865155.1. Classification (GTDB taxonomy): domain Bacteria; phylum Pseudomonadota; class Alphaproteobacteria; order UBA9219; family UBA9219; genus CAIXLI01. Next base: position 664 of record JAGWKW010000169.1, on the reverse strand, counting down.
CGTCCTGATAGGGGTATTCCGATCCGCATTCCGGGCATTTCATCGCATCGCTCATATGTTTCCGCTCAATATAGGTAAAAGGTGATCGCTTAAGCCATTCGTCCCGTTCCCGGATTTCCGAAACAGTCAAATGGCGGACCCGAGTGGATTCGAACCACCAACCTTTGCCTTCGGAGGGCAACGCTCTATCCAGTTGAGCTACGGGTCCGGAGCGGACGCCTAGGACTTGCCACAAGGCGCAGAAAAACGCCAGCCTTTATGCGTAGAGCCTTTATAATTGGAACTGCAGGCCCAGGTAATTGCCTCCATTGCATCCCGCATAAGTCGAAGCTGCGGCCGAGGTCGATGCGGTGCTGGTTGTGCTTCCGTCGTAATATTCGACCAGCCCCGCCGCGGCGGCTTGCGGCACAAGGGATCCCAGAAGCGCGGCGCAGGGAACGGCAAATTTGCTTTCGTCGATTTGCATTTCGAAGCGGTTGGTTTTTGACGGAAATCCGGCCCAGCCATATTGCGATCCGACAATGATCTGGTCGTTCCATGGGTTGAGGATGCACCCGCTGGTTCCGCCCCAGCTCGCTCCCCAGCGCGTTCCCGCACATGAGCCGACCATGTCGGGCGTCGCCACGCCGCTGTTGACCAGAATGCTGGAAATATTCTGCGCGCC
>JAGWKW010000168.1 GCA_028865155.1 Alphaproteobacteria bacterium | reverse complement strand
AATACCTTCATCGATACGCTTTACGACGTGCATGGCCGCATTGTGATGTCCGCCGACGTGCCACCGGATCAGCTTTATACGGAAGGCGACGGCGCATTCGAATTCCAGCGCACGGCCTCGCGTCTGCATGAGATGCAGAGCCCGGAATACATCGCCGCGGTCCCAGGTTAATCGGTTGTAACCGTCGTCCCCTTGCCGGAGGGGCAAAATCGCGCTAAACCCGCGGCGTTCTGCGCTCTCCGCGCGGCCCGCATTGCCCAAAAATGAGGTCTTCGATGGCACGCAACAAGATCGCGCTGGTCGGAGCCGGCCAGATCGGCGGCACGCTCGCCCTGCTCGCCGGTTTGAAGCAGCTCGGCGACGTCGTCCTTTGCGACATCGTCGAGGGCGTGCCGCAGGGCAAGGCGCTCGATCTCGTCGAGGCGACGCCGGTCGAAGGCTTCGACGCCAAATACGCGGGCAGCAACGACTATGCCGCGATCGCCGGCGCCGATGTGGTGATCGTCACGGCCGGCGTGCCGCGCAAGCCGGGCATGAGCCGCGACGATCTGATCGGCATCAACACCGGCGTCATCAAGACGGTCGCCGAGAACATCAAAAAATACGCGCCCAAGGCGTTCGTCATCGTCGTGACCAACCCGCTCGACGTCATGGTGTGGGTCATGCAGCAGGTTTCGGGGCTTCCGACCAGCCATGTCGTCGGCATGGGCGGCGTGCTGGACAGCTCGCGCTTCCGCACCTTCCTGTCGATGGAATTCAACGTTTCGATCAAGGACGTTTATGCCTGCGTTCTGGGCGGCCACGGCGACAGCATGGTGCCGATGGTGCGTTATTCGTCGATCGCGGGCATCCCGCTGCCCGACCTTATCAAGATGGGCTGGACGACGCAGGAGCGCATCGACCAGATCGTGCAGCGCACTCGTGACGGCGGCGCGGAGATCGTCAAGCATCTCAAGACCGGCTCGGCCTTCTATGCCCCTGCCGCCTCCGCCATTTCGATGGCCGAAAGCTACCTCAAGGACAAGAAGCGCATCTTGCCCTGCGCGGCCTATGTTCAGGGCGAATACGGCGTCAAGGATATGTATGTCGGCGTCCCGGTCGTGATCGGCGCGGGCGGCGTCGAGAAGGTTGTCGAAATGCAGCTTAATGCCGACGAAAAAGCGATGTTCGACAAGTCCGTCAACGCTGTCAAAACCTTGACCGAGGTTGCCAAGGGCATGCTCGACAAGGCCGCTTAACTTTTTGTTATCTTTGGCGCGGATACAATCCCCTATCGATTCACGTCGGTAGGGGATTTTCCATGCGCGCTTTTATCTTCGCTTTGGGTGTTGTTTTTGCGGTTGCCGCCGCGCCTGCAGCCCATGCCACGACGACGATCTATCAGCCCGACAATTACAATATCGTGCAATACGGAAAATATCAAACGCCCGTGACCGTGATCCAGAGCGACAAAAGCCCCTCCTTCTGGGACACTTTGTTCGGCCTCAATCCCCCGAACACGGCACGGTATGCCGATGTCGACCTGTCGTGGCTGCACGTCAAGCCGGCGAAGCCGACCGACGATGATCCTCAATAGCCGATTTCACGCCTGATCTCTTCGGGCGTTTTTCCCTCCGCACGCAAGGTTTGCAACGTGACCGATTTGTCGCGTTTGGCGTAGCGACGCCCCGATGGGTCGGTTTGCAACGCATGGTGATGGTAATCCGGCGTTTCGTAATCGAGCAAAGCCTGAAGCAGCCGATGGATATGGGTCGAGGCGAATAAATCTTCCCCGCGCGTCACAAGCGTTACGCCTTGCAGATGGTCGTCCATTGTTACGCACAGGTGATAGCTGGCCGGCACGTCCTTGCGCGCCAGAACCACGTCGCCGAACAGGTCGGGCTGCGCGGCGATTTGTCCTTTCGCACGGTCATGCCAGGACAGCGCGCCGGTTTGTTTCATCGCCGCCGCGATGTCGAGCCGCCAGTTCGCCGCGCCATGCTGCGCCAGTTTTTCGGCGCGTTCGCTGGCCGATAAATGGCGGCAGGTTCCGGGGTAGATGAAATTCCCGTCTTCGGCGTGCGGCGCGGCGGCGGCATTGGCGGCGTCGCGTTCGATGTCGCGGCGCGTGCAGAAACACGGGTATAACAATCCCCTGCCCCGCAGTATATCGAGCGCGGCGGCGTAATCTTCCATATGTTGCGATTGAACGCGCACGGGTTCCGGCCACCTCAGACCGAGCCAGCGCAAATCCTCGATTATCGCGGATGCGAATTCGGGCTTGCAGCGCACGGGGTCGATATCTTCGATGCGCAACAGGAACGCGCCGTCTTTTGCGGCGTCGTACGCGAACAGGGCCGAATAGGCATGGCCGGGGTGCAAAAACCCGGTCGGGCTGGGGGCAAAACGCGTGACGGTCACGGTTTGCTTTCCGCCGCATGGGCGGCCTCCAAATCTTCCTTGGCCTTGGCGTCGTTGCCGAGGCGCGTCCAGGCAAGCCCGCGCTGACGCAAGGCTTCGGCATCGTTCGGCCAGATTCTGAGGATGCGATTCAGGTCGTCGATCGCGTCCCAATAATGTTCGTCCTGCATCAGGGCTTCGGCCCTGCCCGTCAGCGCGGCGGTGTCGCCGGGCGAGATTTTCAACGCCGCGTCGAATTGCGCCTTGGCCTGTTTCGCGTCTTTGGCGCGCAGGAAGTCGTGCCCGGCAAGATCGTGCAGCGCGCGCGCCTGCGCGCCGCGCGCACGATCCGCCAGATAAGCGAAGTCGCGCCCTGCGGTTTCATGCTCGCCCCGGTTCGATTGCGCAAAGGCGCGGCACAGGCGCGCATCGTCGCCGCCGCCTTTGCGGAACCAGGCTTCGGCTTCGGCCGCCGCGATGTCGGGCAGTTCGTCGGCGCGTTTGAGGCATTTTTGCAATTGCGGCGATTGCGTAACCGCCGCGGCAGGCGCGGCGCCCGCGAGGAACAGCGCGGCGAAGCACAGGGCCGCTATGCGCTTACTTCCGATCATCCATTTTCAACGCGGCGATGAAGGCGGATTGCGGGATTTCGACTTCGCCGAATTGCCGCATCCGCTTTTTGCCTTCTTTTTGCTTGTCGAGCAGTTTCCGCTTGCGGCTGATGTCGCCGCCGTAACATTTGGCGGTGACATCCTTGCGCATGGCCGAGATGGTTTCGCGCGCGATGACGCGGCTGCCGATCGAAGCCTGAATCGCGATTTTGAAAAGCTGCTTGGGGATCAGTTCCTTCAACCGTTCGCACAGCATGCGTCCGCGTTTTTCGGCGTTGGCGCGATGGACGATGATGGCCAGCGCATCGACCGGCTCGGCATTGACCAAAATCGACATATTGACGAGATCGCCTTCGCGGTATTCGTCGAGCGTATAGTCGAAGCTGGCATAGCCGCGGCTGATCGACTTCAAACGGTCGTAGAAATCGAAAACCACCTCATTAAGCGGCAATTTGTAAACCGCCATCGCGCGATTGCCGACATAGGTCAGCTCCACCTGCTCGCCGCGCCGGTCGTTGCAGAGCGCGAGGATACTGCCGAGATATTCGTCGGGCGTGAACACGGTCGCCTTGATCCACGGCTCCTCGATCTTCACAATGCGCACGGGGT
>JAGWKW010000167.1 GCA_028865155.1 Alphaproteobacteria bacterium | reverse complement strand
GAACGAAAGAAAGGACAAACGCATGCCTGCCGCCAAAGCGACGAATCTGATCGACCGCACGTTCGACGAAAGCGTCGCGTTGACGCAGGAAGTGCGCAACTACATCGCCTATCACGAACAGGCCGACCGCCGCGAATTCGAATTGTCGCGCTGCCTGCATGTCGGGTACCAGCACACCCGCGTTTCGGCGCGTTTGATCCAGGTCATGACCTGGCTGCTGGCGATGAAGGCGCTGCTGGCGGGCGAGATTTCCCCCGAACAATTCACCGCGCCGCAATATGCGCTGACCGACAGCGAAGAATGCTCGAGCGACAAGGGCGAAGACGACGAACAGATCCCCGTCGGCCTGCGTGACCTTCTGACCCGCAGCCATGCTCTTTATGAGCGTATCAAGCGGCTCGACACGATGGTACGGGCCAAGCTCGATGCTGGCGAAGTTCCTAATTTCGCGATGCTGTCCGGCCCGGCCGTCATTTCCATCAATTGATCAGGGCGGCCATTTCGCTTAGATATGAGGGATGTCAGAAACATCCCATGCCGCGCCTTTTCTTGGCGTCGAACAATCCTGCACCGGCCGCCGCTGGCTCGCGCGGCCCTATGACGAACGCGCCGCGCAGGCGCTTGCCCAGCGCCATAATCTTCCCGACATCGTCGCGCGCAGCCTGAGCGCACGCGGCGTAACGCTCGACGAAGCCGAAACTTTCCTGTCGCCGCGCCTGCGCGACGCGATGCCCGACCCCAGCCGTTTCAAGGATATGGACAAGGCGACAGCGCGCTTCGCCGAAGCCGTGACGCGCGGCGAAAGTATCGCCGTGTTCGGCGATTACGATGTCGATGGCGCGACTTCATCCGCGTTGCTTTTGCGTTTCGCGCGCGCGCTGGATGTGGAGCTGCGGCTTTATGTTCCCGACCGCTTGCGCGAAGGCTATGGCCCGAATGCCGAGGCGATGCGTTTGCTGGCGGATGAAGGTATTAAACTCGTCATCTGCGTCGATTGCGGCGCGACCGCGCATGAACCGTTGGCGGCGGCGCGCGAGGCGGGAATGGACGTGATCGTCCTCGACCACCACGCGACCGAACCTGCGTTGCCGCCCGCTTATGCCATGGTCAATCCCAACCGGCTTGACGAAGACGGCAACTATGGCGCGTTGGCCGCCGTCGGCGTGACCTATATGTTCGTCGTCGCGGCCAACCGCGCCTTGCGCGACGCCGGATTTTACGCCGCGCCGCGCACGGAGCCCGATTTGATGCAATGGCTCGATCTCGTCGCGCTCGGCACGGTATGCGACGTCGTCAAGCTGGTCGGGTTGAACCGCGCGCTGGTGACGCAGGGGTTGAAAATCGCGGCGCAACGGCGCAACGCGGGTATCGCGGCTTTGGCGCAGGTGGCAGGGGCGCGCGCGTTCGACGCCTATGCGATGGGTTTCATGCTCGGCCCGCGCGTCAATGCGGGCGGACGGGTCGGGGAATCCGATCTCGGCGCAAAGCTGCTTGCGACCGACGATGCTTCGGTCGCGGCATCGCTCGCGCAGCATTTGTACGGCCTCAATAACGAACGGCGCGAGATCGAAGCGCAGGTGCTGCGCGAGGCCGAAACGCTGACGCTGGCGGAGGATTTGCCGCTTGCCTTCGTCGCGTCGGAAAACTGGCATCCCGGCGTGATCGGCATCGTCGCCTCGCGGCTTAAGGACAAATTCGGCCATCCGGCTGTCGTTGTCGCGCTGGACGGCGATATCGGCAAAGGGTCGGGCCGGTCGGTCGGCAATATCGACCTCGGCGCATGCGTGATCGCGGCGCGGCAGGCCGGGCTGCTGATCAATGGCGGCGGCCATAAAATGGCGGCCGGGCTGACGGTGGAGCGCGGCAAGCTCGACGCGTTGCGCGACTTTCTGGCGGAGCGTATCGGCAAACAGATGGAGGCCGAACCGTTGGTGCCGACGCTGACGCTCGACGGGCTGGTGGCGGGGGCGGCTCTGACGCCAGCATTCGTGAAACAAGTTGCCGCCCTCGGCCCGTTCGGCAGCGGCAATGCGGAACCGCGCTTCGCATTGGCCGATTGCACGATTGTCCGCGCCGACATTGTCGGAGAAAAGCATGTCAGCGTGGTTTTCACCCAAGGCGGCAAGCGCGCGCGCAGCATCGCCTTCCGCGCGATGGAAAGTGATCTGGGGCAGGCGTTATTGACGCAAAAACGCCTGCATCTGGCCGGACACCTGCGCATTGACGAATGGCAGGGTCAAGAACGCGTCCAGCTTCACATCAGCGATGCGGCGGTAGCCTGAATAGTTGAGAGTTTGTTGAAAAACAGCTCTCATACGATTCTTTCGCACCGGTTTAGCGTCGAATTTCAAATCGTTGATTGGACTTACAATATCGATAATCCAGTTCTTGAGGAGACGCGCCATTTCGACTGGAACGATACGCGTGTACTGTTCCGGAGGAGGCCGTTTTTCCAGATCCCCATTCTTGACCCCTTCGACTTCATCTTCTGACGGCGGCCTCAATATGGAGCCGCGCAAAGCCGCTCGGGCATTGGGATTCAGGCGGGAATGAGGTACGACGGGAAAAATAGAATCGACGATTGGGTGGCTCGCATGGCCGGAGGCAGGCAACGGCACGACATGAGCTGTTACCATGTGCATATATTCGCCCACCATCTTCGGCTCGTCGGGGAGGCGAAACGCTATATTATATAGCAAATCGACTTTGCAGGCATTCTTGTCGTCCGATGAAAGGCTTTCCCTGACTGTTTCAGCACTTTCATATATCGCGTTGAAAAAGGGAAACAAGCCATGTTGTCTTTCGCGTATTTCATCAAGGGTTGGATCGGGAACTGGGGCGTAAATGCCCGTATGATCCTCCTTTTTCATTTGGACAAATTTCTTGTCATCGAAATTTACGACCATTCCAGTTTGAAACGGATCATCCCAATCCAACTTCATCTAACCCTCCTTTTATTCGATTGCATCAATATGCGTAATTTTGTTCCCGGATTTGCCTTCTTGGCAATAGAAAAAATCGTAAATGGGTTTCGCTTTGTTATTGACGTGCGCGCGACTCATCTTCGGAAAATATGGTTAATGCGCACCCGGCATTGATTTACATCAATGCGGCGCAAGGGCGGGAAAGGCTTGCATATCCTCTTGTCTTTATGCACAGGAGCGCCGCCGTGATCGATTTCGAAACCATCGCTAAAGCCCCCGTCGCGACCGAACCTTTTTCTTATTTTGCGTGCGAGAACGTGCTGTCCGCCGATACGCTCAAGGCTGTCGGTGCGGATTTTCCGCAGATCACGCGGCCCGGCATTTTCACCTTGTCCGATCTGACATACGGCCCGAACTTCGCGCGACTGATTCATGAAATCAACGCGCCGGAACTCGAGGACATCATGCAGGATAAATTCGGCGTCGACCTGTCGGACAAGCCGATCATGATCACCATTCGCGGCCATTGTCAGCGCAAGGACGGGCGCATCCACACGGATTCAAAAGACAAAATCGTAACCTGCCTTTTATATCTGAATGACCCGGTATGGGGCGAGCAGGGTGGGCGGCTGCGCCTGTTGCGCAATGGCGAGGATTTGAACAGCACGATCGCGGAAGTGGG
>JAGWKW010000166.1 GCA_028865155.1 Alphaproteobacteria bacterium | reverse complement strand
AACTACGCCGCGGCAAAAGTGACGGTATTCCCTCCCCCTTGCGGGGAGGGTTAGGGAGGGGGTTGCCGAAGGCAAACAGTCCCTATGAACACTTTCTCACCGCCACAACCGCATTCAACCCGCCGAAGGCAAAAGAATCATTAAGCGCGACATCGATCTTCATCTCCCGCGCCTCGTTCGGCACATAATCCAGATCGCATTCGGGATCCGCCTCCAGATAATTCACCGTCGGCGGCGCGACATTCCCGCGCACGGCCAGAACGGTCGCCAATGTTTCCAACGCCCCTGCGGCGCCCAAAGCATGGCCGAACATCGACTTGCTCGACGACAGCGCGATCTTCTTCGCATGATCGCCCAACGCCTGCTTGACCGCCTGCGTCTCGACGGCATCGTTGATGCGCGTCCCGGTACCGTGCGCGTTGATGTAATCGACATCCGCGACATCCAGCCGCGCATCCTTCAAGCAATTCGCAATCGCGCGCGAAGCGCCGCTTGCATCCGGCGTCGTAATATCCTTGGCATCCGACGACATGCCGAACCCGGCCAGTTCGGCATAAATCTTCGCGCCGCGCGCCTTGGCCTTTTCCTCGGTCTCCAGAACGAACATGGCCGCGCCTTCGCCGATCACCATGCCCGCGCGACCCAAGGAAAAAGGCCGGCAAACATCGGGCGCCATGACGCGCAAAGCTTCCCACCCGCGCAAAGCCCCGAACGTCAAACAGGATTCCGCCCCGCCGGTCACAGCCGTATCGATCAACCCACAGCGCAGCATCGCCACCGCCGTGCCCATCGCATGAAGCGCCGACGCGCACGCGCTCGCGACCGTAAAGCACGGCCCCGTCACGCCCAGCGCCATGCTGACCTGGCTCGCGGCGGCACTGATCATCAGACGCGGAATCGTGAAAGGATGCACGCGGCCCGACCCATCGGGGTCGAACAGCCGCATATAAGATTCTTCCTGCGTATTCTGCCCCCCGGCTCCGGTGCCGATAATAGCGCCCACGCGCTCGTCGCCTTCCATTGCCAATCCGGCATCCCGCTTGGCCTGCATGGCGGCGCCGACGGCAAGCTGCGCGACGCGATCCATCATCGGCAGCTTTTTAGGGTCGATATACTCTTCCGGCGAAAAATCCTTGATGGCCGCGCCCGGAAACGAAACCTCCTGCCCCCGGAACGGAAAACGCACCTTGCCGATGCCGCATGTTCCGGCGAACAAATTGGCGCGGAAATCCTCGACCGAATTTCCGATCGGCGACACCACGCCCATTCCGGTGATCACAATCCGCTGCATCAAACTCTCTCCAATCAAAAACCACATCGCCGCAAGAGGAACTCCCTCTCCCCTTGCGGGAGAGGGCGGAAAAGCTTGAGGTTAGTTGAGCGTCAACGAAACGAACCTCTTAGCTTTTCCGGGTGAGGGGTCTTTCCACGGCCCCGCTTCAATCTCATCCTTCCGTCTTCTCCTTAAACCCGCACAAATCGCGCACGATGCAATCGGGGCACCGCGGCGCCCGCGCCTTGCAAATATAACGCCCGTGCAGAATAAGCCAATGATGCGCGTGCCGCATCCATTTTGCCGGAATAACCTTGACCAGCTTGGCCTCGACCGCCTCCGGCGTCTTGCCGCGCGCCATCCCGGTGCGGTTGGCGAGCCGGAAAACATGCGTATCGACCGCCATGGTCGGCTGGCCGAAAAAGACGTTCAGAATGACATTCGCGGTCTTCCTGCCGACGCCGGGCAGCTCCTGCAACGCCTCGCGCGTGCCCGGAACCTCGCTTTTATATTTCTCGACCAGAATGCGCGACAAAGCGATGATGTTCTTCGCCTTGGCATTGAACAGCCCGATGGTCTTCACATAGTCTTTTAATCCCGCCTCGCCGAGCTTCAGCATCGCCTGCGGCGTCTTGACCTTCTTGAACAGCGCGGCCGTCGCCTTGTTCACCCCGGCATCGGTCGCCTGCGCCGACAAAACGACCGCGACCAGCAACGTATAGGCATTGACGTAATTCAATTCGGTCTTCGGCTCCGGCTCCTGCGCCGCCAGCCTCCTGAAAAACTCATCCACATCGGCGGGTTTCATAAAATACCCGCCCCCACAGAGCCGTCATCCCGGAAAATTCGCTTTTCCCGCGCCTGCGCGAGGAAATGCGAATTTATCCGGGATCCAGTCTGCTTTTCCGCAATAGACATCCGCAACCGCTACGCCGCCAATTCCGTGCCCATACAACGCTGATACAACTCGGCAATCGCATTGCGCTCGGCCTCGTCGCATTTATTCAGGAAGCTCAGCCGGAACGCGGCCTCCATATTGCCGAAAATCTCCGCATTCTCGGCCCAGCTAATGACGGTGCGCGGCGACATGACGGTCGAAATATCGCCCTGCATAAAAGCCTGCCGCGTCAACCCCGCCAGCGCGACCATATTTTTCAAAACATCCTTCCGCTTCGCCATCGCCGGAAGCTTGGCCGCGACAATCGCGACCTCCTCATCGGGCGGCAGATAATTCAGCGTCGCGACAATGTTCCACCGATCCAACTGCCCCTGATTGAGCGCATGCGTGCCGTGATAAAGCCCGGTCGTATCGCCAAGCCCGACGGTGTTGGTCGTCGCGAACAAACGAAAGGCCGGATGCGGATGAATGACCCGGTTCTGGTCGAGCAAAGTCAGCTTCCCCTCGACCTCCAGCACGCGCTGAATAACAAACATGACATCGGGCCGCCCGGCGTCATATTCGTCGAACACCAAAGCACAAGCATGCTGCAACGCCCAGGGCAGCAGCCCTTCGCGATACTCGGTCACCTGCTTGCCGTCTTTCAACACAATCGCATCCTTGCCGATCAGATCGATGCGGCTGACATGGCTGTCCAGATTGATGCGAATGCACGGCCAGTTCAGCCGCGCCGCGACCTGTTCGATATGCGTCGATTTTCCCGTGCCGTGATAGCCTTGAATCATCACGCGCCGGTTATGCGCAAAACCCGCAAGAATGGCGAGCGTCGTATCCGGATCGAACCGGTAGGCCTCGTCGCGCTCCGGCACATGCTCGGAGATTTCCGAAAAAGCCGGGACTTCCCAATCGACATCGACGTCGAAAACCTTCCGCACCGAAACTTTGGTATCGGGCAATCCTGTTTCGTCAATTTTTGTCATTGATACACAAACCTCAAAACAAGAGCGGCAGATTCCCTCCCCCTTGTGGGGAGGGTTAGGGGGGTTCGCCGCAGGCGATTACACTAATTCTTTATCACGAATCAAACGCTCTGCCTCGTTAAAAATCATACCCACGACGGCTTCCAGATTTTCAACCACATCCTCATTCCTAAAGCGCAGAATGTAAAATCCCCTGCTTCTTAAATCAGCGTCGCGCTTCTCATCGTAAGATAATCGCGTGTCGTGCGACAACCCGTCAAGCTCCACCAAAAGCCGCGCCTTCATACAGGAAAAATCGGCAATATAAGGGTGGATCGGTTGCTGGCGCCGGAATTTGATCTTTCTGGCCACCATCATTTTACGAATGCCGTCCCATAACAATCTTTCAAACGGCGAAGCATCGTTACGCAGTAATCGCGCCCGCCGGTAATCCTCTTTGGTGTTTCGTACTTTGCTTTCCATTCGCCTGCGGCGAACCCCCTCCCTAACCCTCCCCACAAGGGGGAG
>JAGWKW010000165.1 GCA_028865155.1 Alphaproteobacteria bacterium | reverse complement strand
ATTGGGGCGGGTACCGTCTTGCGCCGTCCTATTTCGAATTCTGGCATGAACGCGAATTCCGCCTGCATGACCGCGTGACCTACCGGCAAGGGGCCGGCACGCAAGGCTGGAGCATCGAAAGGATCTGTCCTTGATCGACAAGAACGACCTTCTCGCCATCGGTAACGACCGCCTGCGCCGTCTTGCGACGACGGCCAGCATCTCCGTGGCCTCGATCCTCGTCATTGCCAAGCTGGCCGCCTGGCTCATGACCGACTCGGTCGCGATGCTGTCTTCGCTGTTCGACTCGTCGTTCGACCTAATCGCCTCGCTCATCACCGCCTATGGCGTGGCCAGTGCGCTGCGTCCGCCCGACCGCGAGCATCGCTACGGCCACGGCAAGGCCGAGCCTTTGGCGGCGCTGGCACAGGCGGCGATCATCGGCGGCTCGTCGATTCTTCTGCTGTTCGAGGCAGCAAGCCGCTTCTACCACCCTCACCCGATTCAGAACGAAGCCATAGGCTATGCCGTCATGGGGCTCGCTATCGTTTTGACGATCGGCCTCGTCGCGATCCAGAACCATGTCGTGAGCGCGACGGGTTCGACCGCCATCACGGCGGATCGCCTGCATTATGTCGGCGACCTCGCCGTCAATCTGGCGGTGATCGCCGCTTTTATTTTGCAAAGCACGACAGGGCTTACCTGGTTCGACCCCATCTTCGCCATCGCCATCGCGTCGGCGCTGCTGGCTTCCGCCTTCCATATCGTCAAGCATGCGCTTGGCGCATTGATGGACGCCGAATTGCCCAACGAGCAGCGCGCCCGCATCCGCACCATCGCGCTTGCCCAGAGCGGTGCGCTCGGCGTCCACGATATGCGCACGCGTTCCGACAGCGACCGGATTTTCATCGAACTTCACGTCGAAATGGACGGCAATATGACACTTCGCGCTTCGCACGACTTAGCCGAAAAAATCATCACCGCAATCAAAGCCGAAATTCCCAACGCCGACGTCGTCGTGCATCAGGATCCCGCCGGCGTCGAAGAAGACCGCCGCGACGTCAGGATCGAAGCGAATGCAAGGTAAGAGGCCTTACTTCTTCTTCTCCTGCTTGACCTGATAAATATGGATGCCACGGATCAGGTCCAGCGCGCGTGCCAGCTGGTAATCGAAAGGCTTCTTTCCTTTTTCGCCGGGGAACGCCGCGTCGGTATCCAGGTCGTCGGCATGTTCTTCCACGCTTTCGCTGCTCTTGAGCTTGTCGTTGGACAACGCGCCCTTAAGGTCGGCTTCGTACAGTCCCGGTCCCATCGCGACTTTCTCAAGCTTCGCCTGATGCACAAGGATGTCGGGTTCGATGCCCAGCGCCTGAATCGACCGGCCCGACGGCGTGTAATAGCGCGCCGTGGTCAGTCGCATGGCTCCACCGCCCGAAACCGGGATGATCGTCTGGACCGAGCCTTTGCCGAAGCTTTTGGTGCCGACGATGATCGCGCGGCGGTGATCCTGCAGCGCGCCCGCGACGATTTCCGAGGCCGAAGCCGACCCGCCATTGATCAAAACGATAATCGGCTTGCCGTGGGCGCGGTCGCCGCCGCGTCCATAGAAGGCCTGATCGTCTTCCTTGTGGCGGCCATGGGTCGAAACGACTTCCTGCCCTTCGTTCAGGAAGGTTCCGGCCACCGACACGGCCTGATCGAGCAAACCGCCGGGGTTGTTGCGCAAATCGATGATGTAGCCGATCAGCTTGTCGCCGAGCTTTTTGTGCGCCTCCTTCATCGCATTGTCGAGGCCCGGCTGGGTCTGCTCGTTGAAGGCGGTGATGCGGATATAGGCGACGTCGCCCAGCAGCTTCGACTTGACCGACTGCACATGAATAACGGCGCGCGTCAGCGTCACGTTGAAAGACCTCCCGCCGGTCAGCCCGCCGCGATGAATCATCAGCTTGATCTTGGTGCCCGGCGCGCCGCGCATATGGTCGACCGCTTGATTAAGCGTATAATCCGTGACCGGTTTGCCGTCGATGCGGATGATCAGATCGTCCGGCTCCAGCCCGGCCTTGGCGGCGGGCGTGTCGTCGATCGGCGACACGACCTTGATCAGCCCGTTTTCCATCGTCACTTCGACGCCCAGCCCGCCGAACTCGCCGCGCGTTTCGGTCTGCATCTCACGGAATTCTTTTTTGTTCATATAGCTCGAATGCGGATCGAGCGACGACAGCATGCCGTTCAGTGCATTCTCGATCAGCTTCTTGTCGGTGACCTTGTCGACATAGTCGGCGCGGACGCGTTCGAGGACGTCGGAAAACAGCGTCAGTTCCTTGAAGGTGTCGGGCGTGTCGCCGATACTGTCTGCCTGTGCCGTATCGGAACCGTTCGCGGGCGCATCCTTGGCGAACAAGGGCGATGCGGCAAAAACGGCAAAAGCGGCAAGAACGGACAGCAGCGCCAGAAGGCGGAACGGCGTTTTGGACATCGGCAAAACCTTGGAAAAGACGGGTTAGGGGGCAAAGCATAAGGTCTGAGCAAGCCCGGCACAAGGGATTCGCCGGGCCACGGCCATTTTGCTGCAATAATGAGGCCATTTTCAGGCAAGGCGGTTGGTTGTAAGCTGGCCGTCCCTCGAACCAAATAGCGGAGAAGCCGGAAATGGCCGATTTACGATGCCCGGTTTGCGCCGCCGCGTCGCCTGTTCCGTCGGCCGTCAAATCCGGCGTTCCTTACTGGCGCTGCCCGGAATGCGAGGCTGTTTTCGCGGGAAATCTCGATCCCGCTATTATCATGACTCATAACGACGCGCCCGAAACGCGCGCCGACGCCGAAGCGCAGAAAACCCGGTTGCGCCGCCTCGACCAGCATTTCGGCAAAAGGCCGGAACGGGTTCTGGATTTCGGCTGCGGCCGCGGCGATTACGTCGCTTTCCTGAAAGGGCAGGGCATCGATGCCGTGGGCGTCGATCAGGACACCGAAACGCAGCTTTCCGATTTCGCGCCGAAATCCTTCGACGCCATCAATATGGTCGAGGTGATCGAGCACCTCCCTAACCCGTATGACATTTTGCAAAAACTGGCGGATCTTCTAACGCCCGGCGGCATCATCTATATCGAAAGCTCGTTCGCCGATTTTATCGGCAATCCTGTCACCAGCTCCTATGTCGATCCCGCCATCGGCCATTGTTGCATTCATTCGCGGCGGTCGATGGCGTATCTGGGCTGGAAGCTGAGGGTGGATCTGGCCTGGATCAACAACAATGTCGCGGTTTTGCGGAAATCAACTTAACCCTTTCCATGCGAAAAAATCATAATAAAGGCACATAACCCATTTGACGGACGGGCCGCGAACGGTTCTAATCCGCATCATAGAAAACCATATTGACGGACAATTCATGGATCAGATGCGCATCAAAGGCGGCCGCCCGCTCAACGGAAAAATCACGATCAGCGGCGCGAAAAACGCGGCCCTGCCGTTGCTGGCGGCATGCCTGCTGATGGAAGAAACGCTGACGCTTTCCAACGTGCCGCATCTGGCCGACATCGTGACCATGTCGAACCTGCTCGGCCAGCTCGGCGTCGACATCGGCCTCGACGGCACGGCGCGGGGCGGCCATACGGGCCGCGTGATGGCGTTAAAGGCCGCGACACTTTCGGGCATCACCGCACCTTATGAACTGGTTCGCAAAATGCGCGCCAGCATCCTCGTCCTCGGCCCGCTGCTCGCCCGC
>JAGWKW010000164.1 GCA_028865155.1 Alphaproteobacteria bacterium | reverse complement strand
GATTGTTGTCATCGGTACGGTCACGGAATCCGCGCCCGTGCTCTGCATATCTGCACTCAACATATCGACATAGTGCGGCGGATAAACATTATGCGCATCGGCGCGGATAAGGATGCCGCCGGCCCGCCCATACCGTTCGACCGCAAGATTGACTGCCGCGGCCTGAATACGCTTTGGGTTGTCGAGCCAGATGATTTGCGGATAGCACTGCATCAAATCTTCGGCGATTTTGCGGGTACCGTCCGTACTGCCGCCGTCGGCGATGACAAGCTGAACCGGCATGGCAGGCAATGGATTCAGCAGGGAGTCGACCACGGCGCGCAAATGCGCTTCCTCGTTCAGGCACGGGATAACGATGAGGACGGGCGGTTCGGTCATGCCAGCCCTGCGATATAATCGACCAAAGCCGCGCAGTCGACGGCGTTATAGGCCCATGTTTTGGGCGGTGCGGCCCGCATCGCCCGTTCGAATTTCGCATAATGTTCGGGCGTTAAGTCATTGAAAAAAGATGACATGGATTCCGGCAATGGCGGCGGCAAAACAACGCCTAACTCTCGCTGCGCAAGGAAGCGCGCGGTTTCGGTTTCCGCCGCGGCTATCGGCACGGCGGCGAAAGAACCGCTTTCGTAAAGCCGGTTCGGCAGCAGCCATGCCGAATTCGCGCCTTCTTCATACATGTCGATGGCCCAGGCGAAATGAACTGCGTTATACATCGCAGCCAGATCCTCCGGATTGCGGTAGGGGCCGAGAAATTCCATGCCATCGGTTCGTTCGAGAATGTCGTGAAAATCGGGAATCTGATCAAGCGCAGGGCGTCCGCGCACGATGACGCGCACCGTACCTTGGCTCCGCTGCGCACGGTCGGCCAGCATCGTCAGGCTTTTCCGGCAGCGCAGAATGCCGAAGCAGCCGATGGTCCATGGAGGGCTTTCCGGACGCGGAGCGGATACGATGGGCGTTTCCGCAAGCAGTTTGTTTTCGATCAGCCGCACTGGAAGCCTGACCCGCGACAAAGGTTCGAAGTAATTTTCGATAAAAGCGGGCGAGCTTGTGAATAACGCCGAAGCCCGGCGCGACAGAAAAGCTTCGAGGCCGCGCAAGAGCTTGCCGACGATGCCGCGGCCAAGCGTGAGCCGGTGAATGTCGAGGCATTCGTAAATCAGCTTTGGCCGTTTTTTCGCCGCAGCGCGCCCGCGCACGGCAATCGCAAGCATTTCGAGATTGCGCGCGATAATGACGTCGGCTTCGTCGAACAAGGCGCCGTATGCGCCGATATGGAAAATGACGCGCAAAACCGACAAGGCGCGGTGCGCGAAACCGCCATTATGGGTACGCCCGAAATCCACAGCGAGGCAGGATTCGACGGCGGCGATGGGCTGCAGCGCGCGGCAAAAGCCTGCCAGCGCCACTTGCGCGCCGCCGATGCGCAGCATCCGCACGCGGCGGGCGATGGCGGCGTCGGACAGGTCGTGGGCGAGAACAAGGATTTTAACGTCCGGGCGCATTGTACCTCTTCCGTCAGACGAGGACGCTTCCGGATATCATAAAAAGCGCGGTCTGGCCAATAAGGTCTGCGTTATTGCGCGCCCGCTTGCCTTCCTGCATGAAAATCGGCCATAACCGCATGTATGACGATGCCCACACCGGATATCGGCCCCTCTTACGACCGCGACCTGATCGACGACGGACATGTCGATATGGACGCGCTCAAGCGTTCGTCGGTGCGCGGCGCGGCGGTCAATTTCGGCGCGCAGAGTTTCAAATTCGTCATTCAGTTTCTTTATCAGATTGTCATCATGCGGCTTCTGGCGCCGCGCGATTTCGGCCTTGTGGCGATGGCCGCGCCGATCATGGCTTTCGTGTCGATGTTCGCCGATATGGGGCTGTCGCAGGCGATGGTGCAGCGGCCGCACATCACCCATAAACAGCTGAACTTCCTGTTCTGGTTCAGCGCGGGCGTCAGCGGCGCGCTGGGCCTTGCGACAATTGCATTGGCCCCCGTCGTGGGCTGGTTTTATGGCGAGCCAAAAGTTACGCCCATCGTCATGGCTCTTGGCGTCGTGCTGTTCGTCAGCGGCATCCAGTCGCAGCCTTCCGCGCTTCTGACCCGCCGCATGGAATTCGGCAAGCTGGCCGCGATCAACCTTGTCAGCCTTGCGCTCGGCCTCGGCACGGGCATCGCGGCCGCTCTTATCGGGTGCGGCTATTGGTCGCTCGTCATCACGCCGACCGTTTCGGTCTTTGCTTCGCTGATCCCGGTGTGGCGCGCTGCACGGTGGGTTCCGACGCGGCCGCAGCGCGCCGAGGGCGTGCGCGGGATGATCGGTTTCGGCGGCAATCTGACCATTTTCAACACGATGAATTTCTTTGCCCGCAATCTGGACAACATCCTGATCGGCCGGGTGTGGGGCGACGTGCCGCTGGGCTTCTATGACCGCGCCTATAAAATCCTTTTGCTGCCTTTGACCCAGATCGTGTGGCCTTTGTCCGCCGTCGTGCTGCCGACGCTGTCGCGCGCGCTGCACGATCCGGCTTTGTACCGCCGCGCTTTTTTGCGCATGTTCGAGGCCGTGCTTCTGTTCACCTATCCGGGCACTTTGTTCGCGATGTGCGCGAGCCAGCAAATTATCCTGATCGTGTTCGGCGCGCGCTGGCTGGCGGTCGCGCCTTTGTTTTCCGTGCTGGCGATAAGCGGGCTGTTCGCCTTGGCCAGCAATGCCGCGGCGTGGCTTTACCCGAGCCAGGACCGGACGCGCGAAATGCGCAATTGGGGCGCTGTCAGTTCGGCCATTCTGGTGGCGTCTTTCATCATCGGTTTGCCCTGGGGCGTTCTGGGCGTCGCGGTCAGCTATTCCGCCTTCACGCTTCTTCAGGGGCCGCTATGCTGGTGGTGGGCGACCCGGCGCGGCCCCGTGGCTTTGCGCGATTTTCTGGCCGCGTTCGCGCCGCATGCCTATGCCGGCATGGCTGCGATGATATCCGTGTCCGCGTTGCAGGAGATTTTGCCGCAGGGTGCGGGGTCGCTGGTTCTTCTGTTCGCCGCGTCGCATATCGCCTATGGCGGCGCGCTGGCCTGCATGCCGCACGGACGCCGTTTGTTCGCCGATTTGTGGGCGCAGGCGCGGCATCTGGGCCTTCATAAGGGCGAAGCGCCATGAAAATACTGTTCGCCACCGGGCATCTTTACCTGCCGCAGATGCGCGGCGGGCTGCAGCATTCGACGCATCAGCTGTGCCGGAGTTTGCAGGCGCGCGGGCATGGCGTGTCGGTTTTATGCGCGCTGGCCCCCGGCGGATGGGTTGGAACGAAGTCGCGCGCGGAAATGCGCGTGCGGGAAATTTTTTCCGGCTGCAAAGTCGCGCGCGATACCGCACCCGGTTACCCTGTCTGGCGGACATGGTTTCCGTGGGACGCAGTCGCTTATGTTGCGCAAAAAGAAAAACCTGATCTGATCGTCGTTCTGGCGATGAAGCCGGTGCGCATGGCGCTTGCCGCGCGTGAAACCGGCGTTCCGATCCTGATGCAGTTACTGGATGTCGAATTCGGCCAGCATGGCGGGGATTTCGCGACGTTGGGCGATGTGCCCTGCGTCGCGAATTCGAACTTTACGGCCCAGGCCTACCGCGATGCGTTCGGCGTCGATCCCGCCGTCATCCATCCCTTCATCGATTTGGACAAATACCGCACCGAAACGACGCGCGAGAATGTAACCTTCATCAATCCGGTTGCGCCCAAGGGCCGGGATATCGCGATCGAAGTCGCGCGGCTGTGCCCAGATA
>JAGWKW010000163.1 GCA_028865155.1 Alphaproteobacteria bacterium | reverse complement strand
TGTGCGTGTAGGCAAGCAGCAAACCGGAATCGAGCCAATATTCGCCGGGCTGGAAAAACTGGATCCGATTTTCCCACTGCACGCCGTCGACGGACGCCGCGCCGTCGCCGGGTTCCTTGCCCATCAGGGCATAAACTTCCGTCGCCCAATGATCGTTGACGCCATAGCCAACCGAAAATTCGTGATCTTCGGAATCGTTCTTGTCGGCATGATTATCGAAGGTACGCGTTCCGAAATATTCCAATTCCCACTCGCCCGCCACCACGTTGGGCGAATAGATTTTATCGACCGCAAAAGCGGGCCGCGCCATCGCCAGAACCAATCCCACAACCGCCGCGCCTAAAATCCTGTTCCGCATTTCCACGTTTCCTTCTCCTTGTGAAGGAACGCACCCTAAGGACAGAATCCGCACATGTAAAGAGAATAATAATTATTCTCATTTGCAAATAGCGTCGAAACAATATCGTTATATATCATAACGTTACATTATCACGCGGCGTTAAGACGGGCCTGCACGTCCTTGTCATCCTCGATCGCGGCCTGCGCCGCCGCCAGCCGCGCAATCGGCACCCTGTAAGGCGAACAGGAAACGTAATCCAGCCCCGTGCGATGGAAGAATTTGACCGAGGAGGGATCGCCGCCATGCTCGCCGCAAATGCCGAGTTTGAGGTCTTTGCGCGTCGCGCGGCCGCGTTCGCACGCGGTTTTGACCAACTCCCCTACCCCGTCCTGATCGAGCGCGGCGAACGGGTCATGTTCCAGAACGCCCGCGCGATAATAATCCGGCAGGAAGCTCGCCGCATCGTCGCGGCTCAACCCGAACGTCGTCTGCGTCAGATCGTTGGTGCCGAAGCTGAAGAATTCCGCGCTTTCGGCAATTTCGCCCGCACGCAAAGCCGCGCGCGGCAGCTCGATCATCGTGCCGACCATATAGTCGAACTTCGCCCCCGTCTGCGCCGCGATTTCTCCAGCGACGCGATCGACCATCTCTTTCAGAATATCCAGCTCCTTCTTCGTCGCGATCAGCGGGATCATGACTTCGGGAACGACCAGCTTGCCCTTCTTGGCCATCTCGGCGGTAGCGAGGAAAATCGCGCGCGCCTGCATTTCGTAAATTTCCGGATAGGAAATGCCAAGGCGGCAACCGCGATGCCCGAGCATCGGGTTCGTTTCGTGAAGCTGCTGCGTGCGCTTCTTGACCTTGTCCGGCGAAACGCCCGCCGCTTTCGCCACCGCCGCGATTTCGGCATCTTCGTGCGGCAAAAACTCATGCAAAGGCGGGTCGAGCAGCCGGATCGTGACCGGCAAGCCTTCCATGATCGTGAACAGATCGACGAAATCCTGCTTTTGCATCGGCTCCAGCTTCGCCAGCGCGGCACGGCGGCCTTTCTCGTCGTCGGCGACGATCATCTCGCGCACCGACGTGATACGGTCGGCGTCGAAGAACATATGTTCCGTCCGGCACAAGCCGATGCCCTCCGCGCCGAATTTGCGCGCCGTGCGCGCGTCGAGCGGCGTTTCGGCATTCGCGCGCACCTTCAGGCGGCGCACGCTGTCGGCCCAACCCATCAGCTTGGCGAAATCGCCCGACAGTTCCGGCTGCACGGTCGGAATGGCGCCGAGCATGATCTCGCCCGTGCCGCCATCAATCGTGACCAGATCGCCCGCCTTGACGGTTACGCCCTTGGCCGTCATCTGCTGCTGCGCATAATCGATATGCAAATCGCCCGCGCCCGCGACGCAGGCGCGCCCCATGCCGCGCGCGACAACCGCCGCGTGGCTCGTCATGCCGCCGCGGCTCGTGATGATGCCTTTCGCGGCATGCATGCCGTGAATGTCTTCGGGGCTGGTTTCGACGCGGCACAAAATGACTTTCTCGCCCTTGCCGGCCAGCGTTTCGGCTTCGTCCGCGCTGAACACGACCTTGCCCGACGCGGCGCCCGGCGATGCAGGCAGCCCCTTCGCGACGACTTCCTTCTTCGCCTTCGGGTCGAGCGTCGGATGCAAAAGCTGGTCGAGCGATTTCGGCTCGATGCGCTTGATCGCCTCACGTTCATCAATGACGCCCTCGGCGACCATATCGACCGCGATTTTCAAGGCAGCCGCCGCCGTGCGTTTGCCGGTACGGGTTTGCAGCATATAAAGCTTGCCCTGCTGCACCGTAAATTCGATGTCCTGCATGTCGCGGTAATGCGCTTCGAGCCTGAGCCGCACATCGTTCAGCTGCGCGAACACATCCGGCATGACTTCTTCCATCGCCGGAAGCTTGGAACGCTGTTCTTCCTTGCCCTTGACGGTCAGGTTCTGCGGCGTACGGATGCCCGCAACGACGTCCTCGCCCTGCGCATTGACAAGATATTCGCCGTAAAACGCGTTCTCGCCCGTCGACGGATTGCGCGTAAAGGCGACGCCGGTGCAGCAATCGTCGCCGCGATTGCCGAACACCATCGCCTGGACATTGACCGCGGTGCCCCAATCGTGCGGAATTTCGTTCAGCTTGCGGTAGGTCATCGCGCGCGGGTTCATCCACGACCCGAACACCGCGCCGACCGCGCCCCAAAGCTGCTCATGCACATCCTGCGGGAACGGCTTGCCGAGCTTCCTCTCGACCGCCTTCAGATACCCGGCGATAACCTCCTGCCAGTCCTCGGCCGTCATCTGCGTGTCCTGCGTATAGCCTTCGGCGCGCTTTATATCGTCGATGATATCCTCGAACATATGATGTTCGAGGCCCAGCACAACGCACCCATACATCTGGATAAAACGGCGATAGCTGTCATAGGCGAAGCGCGGATTACCGCTTTGCGCCGCCAGCCCTTCGACGGTTTCCTTGTTCAGCCCCAAATTCAAAACCGTATCCATCATGCCCGGCATCGACGCGCGCGCGCCCGAACGAACCGAAACCAGAAGCGGGTTCTTCGCGTCGCCGAATGTCGCGCCGACGATCTTTTCGATGTCCGCCAGCGCGCTGTCGGCCTGCGCCTTCAATTCGGCCGGATAGCTGTTGGCATGCGCGTAATAATGGGTGCAGACTTCCGTCGTGATGGTAAAGCCCGGAGGAACCGGCAAACCGAGATTGGACATTTCCGCAAGCCCGGCGCCTTTGCCGCCCAGCAAATTCCGCATATCGGCGCGTCCGTCGGCGCGGCCATTTCCGAAAGCGTAAACCCATTTCTGTGCGGTCATTTCTTTTCTCCTTCGTTGCCCATTTTTTTCTGCATGTCCTGCGCACGCCGCATCAACTCATCCTTCGGCACGTCTTCGATATGCGTTGCCACGCTCCAGACATGGCCGAACGGATCCCGGATCATGCCGACGCGATCGCCGTAAAACCTGTCTTCAATGGCGCGGATAACCGTACCACCCTCTTTCAAGGCAAGATTATAAGTCGCATCGGCATCCGCAACATAAAGATAAAAACTGACTGGGGCACCACCGAGGGCCATCGGGCTTTTAGCTCCCAGGGCGCAGCCTTCATCGGTCATCATAAGTCGCGAATTCCCGACCCTGATTTCGGCATGCATGATGGAGCCGTCGGGCATCGGCATGCGAAAAACCTCTTCCGCGCCGAAAACCTTTTTATAGAACTCGACGGCCTTGGCCGCATCCTTGATGATCAGATAGGGCGTGACGGTACCGTAATTGTCAGGAATTGGCTTGACGGGACTCATGAAACCCTCCTTCGGTTCGGTTTGCGCTTCAGGCGTTGAGTCTCTGGCCTATATATGCCTTCACCTTGTCCAGCGCTACGCGTTCCTGCTGCGCGGTGTCGCGGTCGCGGACAGTCACACTTTGGTCGGTCAGCGTATCGCCATCCACGGTGACGCAGA
>JAGWKW010000162.1 GCA_028865155.1 Alphaproteobacteria bacterium | reverse complement strand
TCGAAGGCAAGGTTTTGTCCGTCTTCGACCCGCATGCTTTTTTGCGCGCACAAACCCTGCTTCTTGGCCATGCGCCGAAATTCATGAACAACTGGTCCTATCCGCCGCAGCTGTTGCCGTGGATTCTGGGCTTCGGACTGATGCCTTATCGTGCCGCTTTCGCTTTATGGACGGCGGCGACGTTCGGGCTTTACGCTTTCGCGGTTTGTTACAGGCGGCCCTATCCTGCCAAACTGACGCTCCTGCTCCTTCTCGCGCCTGCGAGTTTCGTCAATCTCATCGACGGGCAGAATGGATTTTTGATCGCGGCGCTTCTGGTCGGCGGGTTGCGGCTGCTCGATACGCGGCCCGTCGCTGCAGGCATCCTGTTCGGGCTTGCGACCGTCAAGCCGCAACTGATGCCTTCCGTTCCCGTGCTGCTTCTTTGCGGCAGGCACTGGCGCGCGACGGCGGCGGCGATTTTGACGACGGCGCTTATGGTCGGGCTTAGCATCGCCCTGTTCGGCGCGGAGGCGTGGCTTGCCTATATCCGCGAGACCATTCCTTACCAGACGCATTTGCTCGAACGCGCGCCGGCGGCAGACCATTATGGCATTGCCGCTTCCTTCGTCACGATTTTCATGGGTGCGCGCATCCTTGGCGGTTCGCTTGCCGTCGCCTATGGCCTGTCCGCCGTCGCCGCGCTGGCGGCCTTGTGGCTCGTTATCCGCGCCTGCCTGCGTGCGCCGTCGGCGGAAATACGCAACGCCTTTCTTCTGGCCGCGACGTTTATCGCCACGCCTTATGCCCATGTCTATGACCTGCCCCTGCTTAACGCCGCCCTTGTCATGCTGCTGGCAGATGCTGCAACGAAAGACGCACCGCCGACCGTGACTGAAACGCTTGCCATAGGCGCAATATGGCTGCTGCCGCTTTACGCCTTCCACTTTAACCGGCTTGGCCTGCCTTTGGCCCCGTTATCGCTTGTCGCCTTTGCCGCCATGCTGTGGCTCCGGCTTCGCCGCGCTTGCCGCACGGCCTGAAATCTGCAAATAAGGCGTTATGCAAAACAATAAACCCAATTCCTATACTTTTCTGCCCGACGAGCGCGGCCATTTCGGCCCTTATGGCGGGCGTTATGTCGCCGAGACGCTAATGCCGCTGGTCCTCGAAGTCGAGCAGGCCTATGAAAAGGCCAAGACCGACCCGCCCTTTCAGGCCGAGCTTGATTATTATCTCAAACATTATGTCGGCCGCCCGTCGCCGCTTTATTTCGCGCCGCGCCTGACCGGGCATTTCGGCGGCGCGAAAATCTATCTGAAGCGCGAGGAGTTGAACCATACCGGCGCGCACAAGATCAACCATTGCATGGGGCAAATTCTGCTCGCCAAGCGCATGGGCAAGACGCGCATCATCGCAGAGACCGGCGCAGGGCAGCATGGCGTGGCAGCCGCGACGGTCGCGGCTTTGTTCAATATGCCCTGCACCGTCTATATGGGCGAGCTGGACATCGAACGGCAAAAACCGAATGTGTTTCGGATGCGTTTGTTGGGCGCTGAGGTCAAGCCGGTTACCTCCGGTTCGCGCTCGCTTAAAGACGCGATGAACGGCGCAATCCGCGACTGGGTCGCCAATGTCGAGGATACGTTTTACATCATCGGCACGGTCGGCGGGCCGCACCCCTACCCGATGATGGTGCGCGATTTCCAGTCGATCATCGGTCGCGAAACCCGCGCGCAGATCATGGAAGCCGAAGGCCGCCTGCCCGACCAGCTTGTCGCCTGCGTCGGCGGCGGGTCGAACGCAATGGGCCTGTTTTACGAATTTCTCAACGAGCCTTCGGTTGCGATGTATGCGGTCGAAGCCGCCGGGCATGGGCTCGATACCGACAAGCATGCGGCTTCGCTTGCGGGCGGCCGGATGGGCATTCTGCACGGAATGCGCAGCTATTTCCTGCAAAATGACGATGGGCAGATCGAGGAAGCGCATTCGATTTCGGCGGGCCTCGACTATCCCGGCATTGGCCCCGAACATGCCTGGCTGTTCGACCAGAAGCGCGTGACTTACGTTCCCGCCACCGACGATGAAGCGGTCGAGGCGTTTCAGCTTTGCGCAAAAATGGAAGGCATTCTTCCCGCGCTTGAATCCGCGCATGCGCTTGCGTATCTGGCGAAGCTTGCGCCGACGCTGCCCAAAGACAATATCATCGTCGTCAATCTGTCGGGCCGCGGCGACAAAGACATTTATACGATTGCGGATCGGCTGGGAGTCACATTATGAGCCGTCCATCTTCCCGTATTGGCACGCGTTTCGCCGCGCTCAAGTCCGCGAACAGGGCTGCCTTCATTCCCTTCGTCACGGCGGGCGATCCCGACCTTGCAACATTTGCCGAAATTCTGGCGGGGCTCCCCAAAGCCGGGTGCGATGTGATCGAGATCGGGATGCCGTTCAGCGACCCGATGGCCGACGGCCCCGCGATCCAGCAGGCGAATTTGCGCGCCTTCGGCGCCGGTATCAAACTTGGTAAAATTCTCGGCCTCGTCGCGGATTTCCGCAAGACCGACGATGAAACACCGATTGTCCTTATGGGCTATGCCAATCCGATTTTATTTTATGGCGCCGAAAAATTCCTCGACGACGCCAAAGCGTCCGGCGTGGACGGCCTGATCCTCGCCGACCTGCCGCCGGAAGAAGATGCCGAATTCCGCGCGCCCGCGCAAAAGCGCGGGCTCGATTTCATACGCCTCGTCACGCCGACAACCGACGAAGCTCGCCTCAAAATCCTTTTGGAAAATGCGGGCGGTTTTCTTTATTACGTCTCTGTCGCTGGCACGACGGGGGTAAAGCAGGCCAACGCCGAAACCGTCGGCCGCGCGATTGCGGCGATCCGCCCCCATACGAAGCTTCCGGTCGCGGTCGGTTTCGGCATCACGACCCCGGAGCAGGCCCGCGCCATCGCCAAAGTCGCTGATGGCGTTGTCGTCGGCAGCGCCATCGTGAACCGCATTGCGTCCAATCTCGACGCGGATAACAAGCCGAGACCGGGGCTGGTCGCCGATATTCTGGGCTTCGTCGCAACGCTTGCCGCCGCCGCACACGGAAATTAACGATTTCGACAAGGGAATTGCCCTTGAAACGGCGAAAGGCTAGTTTTGGTGCTTCGCATATAAGGAAATAACGCCCTATGAACTGGCTTACCAATTTCGTCCGTCCCAAAATCCGCGCCCTGGTCGGCGAGAAAAAGGACATCCCCGACAATCTGTGGGAGAAATGCCCCGGCTGCAGCGCGATGCTGTTCAAGCGCGAGCTCGAAGAGAGTTTGAACGTCTGCCGCCATTGCGGCTATCACCTCAAGCTCGGCCCCGTGGCGCGGCTAACCAGCCTGTTCGACGACGGGCAGTATAAAAATGTCGACGTACCGAAGGTTCTGGTCGATCCGCTGAAATTCCGCGACCAGAAACGCTATGCCGACCGGCTCAGGGACGCGCAAAATAAAACCAAAAGGCAGGACGCAATTGTGGTCGGCGAAGGTTGCGTCGGCGGGGTCAAAACAATCATCGCCGCGTTCGATTTCGGCTTTATGGGCGGGTCGATGGGCATGGGCGTGGGCGAGGCGATTGTGACCGCCGCCAAACGCGCGGTGGAAACGCAGTCGGCCCTTGTCGTTCTGCCCGCTTCGGGCGGCGCGCGGATGCAGGAAGGCGCGCTCTCCCTGATGCAGATGCCGCGCACGATTATCGCCGCCGATCAGGTCAAGAATGCGGGGCTTCCTTTTATCGTCATTCTGACCGACCCGACCACGGGCGGCGTCACGGCAAGCTTCGCCATGGTCGGCGACATCCATATCGCCGAGCGCGGCGCGCAGATCGGTTTTGC
>JAGWKW010000161.1 GCA_028865155.1 Alphaproteobacteria bacterium | reverse complement strand
ACAAGGGCAACGCCCAAAAAAGTCAGCGCGGGCCGGATCCAGAAAAAGGGGCGGCGCGGCTGCCGCGGCCAGCGAATGGGAAGTTCGGGTTCGGGCGTGAACCTCACCTGGCTTATGCTCCCAGAATCTCGCGCAGTTTTGCGATCATCCCGGCACGCGGCACGTCGCTTTGCGTCTTGGCGTTCATATCCTTGACCACGACCGTGCCCTTGGCTTTTTCGTCCGCGCCGAGCAAAAGCACAACCGGAATGCCGGATTTGTCGGCATATTTGATCTGCTTGTCGAGCTTCGACTGTTCGAGCCATGTATCGACGCGGAAGCCCGCACCGCGCAGTTCGGTTGCAAGGGCAAGATACTCCGCGCTCAAGCCAGGGTCGAGCTGCGCGATAAGGATTTGGACGGAAGGCGGCGCGTCGGGCAGAAGGTCCGAGGCGCGCAGCACGTCGAACAGGCGCGTCAGGCCGATGGAAATGCCGACGCCGGGCAGTTTCGATTTGGTGTAATGGCTGGCGAGGTCATCATAGCGTCCACCTGAGCAAACACTGCCAAATTCGGGGTGCGCATCGATCTTTGTTTCGTAAACCGTGCCCGTGTAATAATCGAGGCCGCGCGCTATAGCGAGGTTCAGGCGCGTGCGTTTTTCGGAAACACCAAGGGCACGCAACGCGTCAATCGTTGCCTTGACTTCACCTACCCCAGTTTTAAACGTCAGATTGTTGCTGAAAATACAGAGCAAACTATCCAAAACCTGATCGTTGCTCCCTGGATGGTTGACTAGGTCGAGCAGCCGATCAGCATTAATTTGTGTAAGGCCAAGCTCACCCATCGTTGCGCGTACCTTGTCGCGTCCGGCTTTGTCGAGCTTGTCGATTTCGCGCAAAATCAGTGTCTGTTTTTCCCCATCATAGACGCCGTAATCCTCCAGAAGACCGCGCAGGATTTTCCGATTACTGAAATGAATCGTAAAATCGCCGACTTTCAGCTCTTCGAAAATGCGCACGATGATGGCGGGGATTTCGGCATCGTAAGCGGACGACAATTTATCCTTGCCGATGACATCTATGTCGCATTGATAGAATTCGCGGAACCGGCCGCGCTGGGCGCGCTCGCCGCGATAGACGCGCTGCATCTGATAGCGGCGGAACGGAAAAGCGAGGTCGCGCTCATGCTCGGCGACATAGCGCGCGAGCGGTACGGTCAAATCGAAGCGCAAAGCCATGTCGGGCGCGTAGCCTTGCTGCAGGCCGCCGGTCGATTGCACGAAATAAACCTGTTTTTCGGTTTCGCCGCCCGATTTGGTCAGAAGAATATCTTTATGTTCGAACACTGGGGTTTCGATCTGGACGAAACCGAATTTTTCGTAATTCCGGCGGATGACGTCGAGCATATGCTGGAAAATTCTTTGCTCTCGGGGCAAAAGCTCGAGGGTTCCGGCGACGGTGCGGGGCGTAATCATTCGATAACATAAGGGCTAGAGGTCAGGAACAGGAAGGTTAAGGGCATAGGTATCGAGATGCAAGAATCATAGCGGATAAAAAGGCTAGGCGACCAAAATGGCGAAAGCTTGTCTTTCCCGAATCACCACCCTAGACTGGAACTCCTCCCATCCCCTGCCCCGGATTGCCGCCATGAAATGCCCGATGAAAGACCCTTTGCCGATGCCGAACGCCGCCATTCTTTTGCTGACGGCCAGCGTCGTCACCTTGCTGTTCGCCTTCGTCATGCAATATGGATTCGGCTACGAACCGTGCGTTTTGTGCCTGTGGCAGCGCATTCCTTTCGCCGTCACCGCATTGCTGGCCGCCATCGTCTGGGGCTGGCGGCCCTATGAAAAACAGACAACCCTGCTTCTGGGCCTGTGCGCATTGGCGTATCTGGCCGGGATGGGATTGGGCATCTTCCATACCGGGGTCGAGCAGCATTGGTGGCTAGGCACGTCGGGATGCGCCGTCAATCCGCTTCAGGCCCGCTCGGTCGAGGATTTGCGCGAGGCTCTGCTGCATATCACGGCGGTACCGTGCGACAAGGTACAGTGGCGGTTCCTCGGCTTGTCCATGGCGAACTGGAACGTTCCTTTCTCGCTCGCACTCGCGCTTTTCTCGGCCGCCGCCGCAGCCAAAACGGCGCAGAACTAATCCTTTGTCCCCGGAAGCAAAAGATTCCGCCGCCGCAGGCAAGACTTGCCCGAAAAACGGAATCGGATCCGTATAATTGCAAATAATATCATATAGATAACCCATTGGCACGTCACTTGCTGATCCTGAGGCGGGATTTTTCTTTCCGCCCGTTTCCACGGCGGGATCAACCAACGAGGTGTCATTATGGCTTCGCTTTTTGCAGCGCTTAACGTTTCGGTGGCCGGGCTTCAGGCCCAATCGCAGGCGATCGGCAACATTTCCGACAACCTGTCGAACTCGAGCACCACCGGCTTCAAAAGCATCGGCACGACCTTCGAAAGTTTCGTGACCGCTTCGAACGCGACCAGCAACAGCCCCGGCGGCGTCACCGCGACCCCGGCTTACCAGAACGACGTTCAGGGTACGATCACGACGACCTCGACTTCGACCAACCTCGCTATATCCGGGCAGGGCTTTTTCCCCGTTTCGACCGCCGTGCAAACCTCCACCGGCGCGACCCAGTTCACCGGCTCCAACTATTACACCCGCGCCGGCGATTTCACGACCAACAAGGACGGGTATCTGGTCAACGGTTCCGGCTACTATCTCGAAGGCTATACCATCGACCAGAACGGCAACGTCAATTCTTCCAGCACCACGCCGATTCAGGTTTCGGCGCTGCTCGACAACCCGGTCCCGACTTCGACCGTCACCTATGCGGCCAACTTGCCGGCGAGCGCGACGGCGGGAAGCTTCACATCTTCGACATCGACGATCCAGATTTACGACGCGCTCGGCAATACGCACGATATGAGCATGACCTGGGTCAAGACCGCCACCAACCAGTGGAGCGTCAATGTCGACGTCAAGGACGGGCTCGGTTCCGGCAGCGATTACACGGCGACCATCCCTGTTACCTTCAACAGCAGCAGCCCGGCAGGCACGATCAAAACGGTTAGCGCAGCGGGCACCGGCACCTATTCGGTTGATACGGGCAGCGAGGCAGGCGTAAATTTTGCTCTGACTTTCCCCGGCACGGGGTCGCAGACGGTCGACCTCAATCTCGGCACCTACAATCAGGCGACGGGCGTGACCCAGTTCGCAAGTTCGGGATCAAGCACCGACGTCGCCGTGTCGTCGATCCAGCAGAACGGCTTGGGCGAAGGGTCGTTCAGCAGCATCAGCATCGACAAAAGCGGTATCGTGTCGATCAACTACAACAATGGCAGTACGCGCGAGATTTATCAGGTGCCGGTCGCGACCTTCAATTCGCCGGACAATTTGCAGCGCGTGTCGGGCAGCGCCTATCAGGCAACGCTGGCGTCGGGAACGGCAAACCTCCATATCGCCGGCTCGTTCGGCGCGGGAACATTGTCGAGCGGATCACTTGAATCCTCGAACGTCGACATCGCCAGCGAATTCACGACCATGATCCAGGCGCAGCAGGTCTATTCCGCCAACGCCAAGGTCGTGACCGCGGTCAACCAGATGCTGAACACGATCATCCAGGCGGTGTAACGCCGGGCAAGGGAGAGTTTCATGTCGCTTACCGGCGCCCTTAACGCCGCGCTTTCCGGGATCAGGGCCAGCACGACCGCCGCGCAGCTTATTTCGAGCAATGTCGCGAACGCGCAGACGGCCGGCTACACCGAAAAGAGCCTGGCCCTGTCCGCCGTCATCACCGGAACGAATTTCGGCGGCGTCCAGATCGACAGTTACAGCCGCGTCAGCGACAGCGTACTGGCGG
>JAGWKW010000160.1 GCA_028865155.1 Alphaproteobacteria bacterium | reverse complement strand
GCGCTTGGCCGCAACCAATGTGCGGGCGCTGCGCAGATCACGAAGGCGACGCATCTTCTGTTCCTCGACACCGACATGGTTTTCCCGGCGGATATGCTGGCGCGGCTGCTCGCGCACGACAAAGATATCGTCGGGGCCACTTATTCGCAGCGCATGCCGCCGTTCCACCCTCTGACCGTAACCGGAAATGGCAGTCATGAGCATGTGACATCGGGATTGCAGCGCGTCCGTCTATTGCCGACCGGTTGCATGCTGATCAAGACGCGCGTTTTCGATGCGCTCGAAAAACCGTACTTCAATATGGCTGCCGAAAATGGCCAGTTGCGCGGCGAAGATTATTATTTTTGTGAAAAAGCGCGCGCCGCCGGGATCGAGGTCTGGTGCGACGGCGACCTGTCGCGCGAGATCGGGCATATTGGGCAAAAAATCTATAGAATAGGCGATATTGCGCCGCACACCGGCTCTGCAACTGGGTCAAAATGACCGGGCAATTTTTGCCGATCTCTTCAATCTAGGTAAAATTTGCCGCGTCTTTGTTTTTTCCGAAATCGTTAAATCAATAAGTTAACGGCCCCGATACAGTGGCATGCTTCTGGCATCCCCTAAAGGGCCGTTAAGTGTGTGTTCATATTTGTGTTTTATGGTTAACGGTACTTAAACCCGCGGAAGGAGTCCGCGTTCAACCCCGAAAGGAGTTCTAACTATGGCAATAGGTGATATCACCCTAAGCTCGGCAGCCCGCGCCAATTTGACGGCGCTGCAATCAACCTCGGCTCTTCTGGCGCAAACGCAGGCGCATCTTTCGACAGGCAAGAAGGTCAATTCTGCCTCCGATAATGCAACGGCGTATTTCGCTTCGCAGGGCTTCCTCCAGCGTGCGAACGATTTGAGCACCGTCAAGGACACTCTGTCGACGTCGCTTCAAACCGTGACATCGACCGACAATTCGATCGCCGATGTTACCAGCGTCATCACTCAGCTTCAGGGTCTTGCGACCCAGGCTCTGGGTACGACCAACACCGATACGCGTGCGGGTCTTGCGTCGCAGTTCAACGCACTGACCACGCAGCTCGATACACTGGTCAACGACGCCACGTTCAACGGCACCAACCTGTTGAACAGTACCGGCAACACGCTCGTCGTGTATTTCAACGAAACCAATACGACTTCGTTGACGATCACCGGCGTGAACGTGACGTCGGCAGGCCTGTTAACCGCAAGCGGCAACTCCGCTGCCGGCTCGTGGGCGACGACGTCCAACATTCAGACGTCGCAATCGTACCTGTTGACCGCCTTGACGACGCTGCGTACCGACGCCGCGACGTTCGGTGGCAACGCTACTCTGATCCAGACGCGTCAGGACTTCACCTCGAACCTCATCACGTCGCTGCAAGACGCATCGACGTCGCTGATTCAGGCGGATACCAATGCCGAAGGCGCGAACCTGCAGGCTCTGCAGGCTCAAAACTCTCTCGGTATTATTTCGCTGGGTATTTCCGGTACGCTGGAGCAAGCGATCCTGCGTATTCTCTAAGCCTAAAGGGGAAGGCGGGCGCAAGCCCGCCTTCTTTCTTCCTGTTATTTATTTTTCTCGAAGGAGTCGGGAACATGCCGTTAAAAATCCGCGTCAAGCCCGAAGGCAAAATATTCGCCGGTGGCGCCGTTTTGAAGAATGTCGGAACCCGTCCGGCCGACCTTCTCATCCTGTCCGACAGCCCCGTGTTACGCGAAGACTATATGATGAATATAGATCGTCGCGACGACTCGGACGTTTCCAACGTCTACTTCCTGCTTCAGGTGATTTATCTGTTCCGCGGCAAGGACAAGCCGATGGATAACCTCGTCGTCGACACCGTCAAAAGCTTCGCCAAGCTCTATCCCCAATATGGCGCCGAGGTCGACCAGATCATCGCCCATCTTGAAGCCAGGGAAACTTTCAAGGCGCTCAAGGTCGCGCATAATCTTCTCGCGCTCAACGGCAAGCCGGTTCCGCCGCTGCCCGCCGCCGAGCAAGCCGCAGCCCTGTCATAAGCGGAGACGTATAATGTCGAGCAATAAAGTCAACCGTTACCACCAGAACCAAAAAGCCGGAATGGGGAACGCGGGCAACAGCCGCGAAACGGATTCGCGCGCGCTGGCGGCTTGCGTTCATCGCCTCGAAGATGCCAAGGCGGCCGTGATCCGTGCGCCGAAATCGAAAGAGGCGATGAAGGCCTATACCGATGCCGTGCGCCACAATCAGCGTTTATGGACGATTTTCCAGGTCGCTTTATCCGATCCGGAAAATTCATTGCCGAGCGATTTGAAAATCCTTCTGCTCAATCTGAGCCGTTATGTCGACAAAGCCAGCTTCCGCGCGGTCGGCAAATTCGTGCCGTCGGAAATCGACAGCTTGATCAATATCAATCGCCTGATCGCCGCCGGGCTCAGCAAGCAAACGGCGGATTCGTATCAACAACCGCAACAAATGCCGGTCGATGCGGACTCAGGCGCTTCTTCATCGTTGATGACGTCAGCCTAGATTTTATAAAGTCGCCGCGACGCGGGCGACGACCTCGCTCCAGTCGCCACGTTGTCTTTGCCGGAACAGCCGCGCTGTCGGGTACCATGGGCTGTCCTCGCGTTCCAGCAGCCAGCGCCAGTCGGGATGAAACGGCAGCAGAATCCATACCGGTTTGCCGAGCGCGCCGGCCAGATGCGCCACGGCCGTATCGACCGTAATGACGAGGTCGAGCGTCTCGATCATCGCTGCTGTCGCGGCAAAATCTGGCGAGGCGCGGCCCCAATCGGCAAGCGAAAATTTTTCCAGATCTTCACAATCGCGGTCAGGCACAACGCGTTGCAGGCTGACCCATTCGATATCGCCGCGCGTGAACAAGGGCGATAGCTGGGCGAGGGCCAGCGACCGGTTGCGGTCGTTTTGATGCGTCGCGCGCCCGGCCCAGGACAGGCCGATGCGCCGCGCGCCGGATAGTTTTTCCCGGTAAGCAGCGATCGTGTCCGCGTCGGCGCGCAAATAAGGAATATCGGCAGGAATGGTATCGAGCTCGGTGCCGGCTGCGCCCGGAAGGTCCATCATCGCGCAATAAAAATCGAAATCCGGGATGGGATCGCCCTTGACTATAATCTGCGGCGCACCGTCGAGGCTTCGCATCAGCGTTACCAGCGCGGGCGGCATTTCCGCAACGATTTTCGCGCCCTGCTTTATCAGCAGGGGAATAAAGCGGGCCATCTGCAGCGAGTCCCCGAAACCCTGTTCGGCATAAAGAAACAAAGTTTTCCCGGACAGGCTTTCGCCTTGCCAGACGGGCTTGTCGAACGTGCGTTTGAACTTCGCATAGGCAGGCAATCGCCAGCGGGCGGCAAAACCTTTCCATCCCGCGCGGTAATCGCCGAGCGTCAATGCCGAAATGCCTTCATTAAGGATGGGAACAGGGTCGTCGGGCGCGGCCTGATGCGCGATTGCGAAGCCCTGGCGCGCCTGCTCGATCAGGTTCAATTCGCTCAAACACGAAGCGAGGTTGTTGTAAGGGTTGGAAAAAGCCGGGTTGAGCGTAATGGCCGCGCGGTAAAAACCGATCGCTTCCTCGGTACGGTCGAGCCGCTCAAGCGTCACGCCAAGGTGGTATTGCGCGATGGCGTCGTTCGGCTTGGCATCGGCATTGCGGCGAAACAAGAGTTCGGCTTCGGCGAAACGCCCCTGTTCGAACAGGGCGCGCGCCTGAAGGTCGTCATGGGAAAGCGGTTCGAGCTTCATCAGGACAAAGGCAGGGCAAAAGGGTTCCGAAGCGGGCACGGCCCATTCCACGCCGCAGCTTGCAGAATGCCGCGCTCTCCGGCAAGGAATTTTTCCGTGTCGCACGCGACGGCA
>JAGWKW010000159.1 GCA_028865155.1 Alphaproteobacteria bacterium | reverse complement strand
AGCTCGACCGCAAGACGCTGTCGAACCTCGCGGCTGAAGAGCCCGCAGCGTTTAAAGCCCTGATCGAACAGGCTCAGGCGGCGCTGAAGGCGTAAAAACACACTTTCTTCGGTAATTTAACGGCCCGCCTCAGAGCGGATCGTGCAAGGCTTGGTGATTTTAATCGCCAAGCCTGCACGTGAATCCGCTCGTCCCCAAAACGCAGCGGGTCGTTTGATTTTGGAGCACCGGATGTTATGGTGTGACACATAAATTCAAGGAAAATCCGACAATGGCAGACGCCGCGCAAGCAATGGAAAGTTCAGACGATCTTGACGGTTTGAAACAGGGGTTGATGGCCGCCGTCGCGGCTGCCGCGAATGTCGCCGTACTCGACGAAATCCGCGTCGGCGCGCTGGGTAAAAAAGGCCGCATCACCGAGATGATGAAAACGCTCGGCACGCTGACCCCCGACGCGCGCAAGGAACGCGGCGCGGCGCTGAACGTCCTGAAAAACGAAATCGCGGACGCCATCGATGCGCGGCAGAAAATTTTGGCCGAAGCCGCGCTGACCGAAAAACTGGCGCATGAAAGCATCGACATCACGCTGAGCCCGCGCCCGGCGGCAGAGGGCCGCGTGCATCCGATTTCGCAAACCATCGACGAAATCGTCACGATTTTCGCAAGCATGGGGTTCGAAGTCGCCAAAGGCCCCGACATTGAAAGCGAATATTACAATTTCGAAGCGCTGAACATCCCGTCCGCGCATCCGGCGCGCGATATGCAGTCGACCTTTTTCCTGCCCGCACAGGGTGCGGATAAGATGGTTTTGCGCACGCAGACTTCGCCCGTGCAAATCCACACGATGATGAACCGGAAACCGCCGATCCGCATCATAGCACCGGGGCGTACCTATCGCTGCGATTATGACCAGACGCACACGCCGATGTTTCATCAGGTCGAAGGGCTGGTGATCGACGAGCACACGCATATGGGACATCTGAAAGGTTGTTTGCTCGACTTCCTGCGCGCCTTTTTCGGCATCGCCGATTTGCCGATTCGCTTTCGCCCGTCTTATTTCCCCTTCACGGAGCCGAGCGCCGAGGTCGATATCGGCTGTTCACGCAAGGGGCACGAGCTGAAACTGGGCAACTATGGCGACTGGCTTGAAATTCTCGGCTGCGGCATGGTGCATCCGAATGTTTTGAAGAATTGCGGCATCGACCCCGACAAATATCAGGGCTTCGCCTTCGGCATGGGTATCGAACGCATAGCGATGCTGAAATACGGCATTCCCGATTTGCGGACTTTTTTCGAGGCCGATCTGCGCTGGCTCAAACATTACGGGTTTTTGCCGATTGATATTCCCAATCCGGCTTTGAAAAATGGATAGGAGGTCGGCGATGTCCGTTTACTGGCTTTTTTTCGTGAGCCTGACCGTTATGGGGGCGTTGGCGTATAATATGGGCGTCAAATTCGGCGGAAACGCAATGAGCGTTTTTGCTTTCGTTCTTACGGCCGCTTGCACGACCTGTATTATTCAAGCCTGTTCTCTCACGATTGCAAAATACGGGTTCAAGTATGATGTCGGACACGGCGTTAACCTGCATAATTTGAGATATGCGGTTATGGCCGGTGCCGCGACCGCCCTTATTGACATCGCTTATTTCTTTGCCCTTCGTTATGGAACTGTTGTCGCTTCGCAAGTTTTCTGGACGGTGGGCGGCACGATCGCCGTAACCGTCGCTGCCGTTCTTTTACTACATGAAACGATGACCTCAACTAAAGCGGCAGGCATCGTTCTTGGCATTATTTCCGTTCTCCTGCTTATCAAACAATCGTAGCGGCATCCGATGAAATTCTCCCTTTCCTGGCTCAAGCAGCATCTCGACACTTCTGCCTCGCTGACCGAAATTTGCGACAAACTCACCGCGCTCGGTCTCGAGGTCGAGGGCGCCGAGGATCAGGGAAAAATGCTCGCGCCCTTCATCGTCGCGCACGTCGCCGACGTCGTGCAGCATCCGAATGCCGACCGTCTGCGCGTTTGTACCGTCGAGACAGGCAAGGAAAAATTGCAGGTCGTATGCGGCGCGCCGAATGCGCGTGCGGGCATCAAGGTCGTGCTGGCGCGGCCCGGCGACGTGATGCCGAACACGGGTGAAGCATTGAAAAAAGGCGTCATTCGCGGCACGGAATCGCAAGGCATGCTGTGCGCCGTCGACGAGCTGTGCATCGGCGACGAGCATGACGGCATTATCGAATTGCCCGAAGACGCGCCGGTCGGCGCAAGTTTCGCCAAATATGCCGGGTATGACGATCCCGTGATCGAGATCAACCTGACGCCGAACCGGCCTGATTGTGCGGGCATTCTGGGCGTCGCGCGCGATCTGGCCGCCGCCGAGATGGGCAAACTGAAAATGCCCGATACGACGCCGGTCAAAGGGAAAGAAAAAAGCCGCATCAAGGTGAAGCTGGATTTCGCCAAAGGCGACAAGGCGTGCCCGCTTTTCGTCGGGCGCACGATCCGCAACATCAAAAACGGAGCCTCGCCCGAATGGCTGCAAAAAAGGCTGCGTTCCATCGGGCTGCGGCCGATTTCGGCGCTGGTCGACATTACCAATTACCTGACCATCGACTGCAACCGCCCGCTTCATGTGTTCGATGCGAACAAGGTCAAAGGCGATTTATGGGTGAAGCCCGCGCAGGGCGGCGAAACATTCGAAGCACTGAACGGCAAAAATTACATGCTTGAGCAAGGCATGACCGCGATTGGCGACGATACCGGGCTTCTGAGCCTTGCGGGAATTATGGGTGGCAGCTCCAGTTCGTGCGATGAGAATACCACCGACGTGTTCCTTGAAGCCGCCTATTTCGATCCGATCCGCACCGCGATGACGGGCCGCGCGTTGCAGGTTACGTCCGATGCGCGTTACCGGTTCGAGCGCGGCATTGACCCGTTATTCACGATTCCGGGCACGGAGCTTGCGACGCGGCTTATTGTCGAATTGTGCGGCACGCCCGAAACGGTCGTCAGCGAATTGGAAATTGCGGGCGAGGTTTTTGCGCCCGAACAGCCGATTATGCTCAACCTGAAAAAATGCCTGCGCCATACCGGCGTCGATGTACCGGAAGCGGAACAAGAAAGAATTTTGTCGCTGCTCGGTTTCGACGTGAAGAAAAAGAGCGGCAAACTGGCAGTCACGCCGCCAAGCTGGCGCCCCGATATCGAAGGCGAGGCCGATCTGGTCGAGGAAATCATTCGCGTCAAAGGCTATGACCATTTGCCGGTCACTTCGCTCGACCGGCCCGCCGCCGTGACACAAAACGCCATCGACGCGCAGGATGTGCGGCAGAATGCAGCGCGGCGCGCGCTGGCCGCGCAAGGTTTGATGGAAGCCGTGACATGGTCCTTCATGCCGTCAACCATCGCCGATATTTTCGGCGGCGTAGGTGAGGATTTACGCCTTGTCAATCCGATTAGCAGCGATCTGGACGTCATGCGCCCGACGATCTCGGGCAATTTGATTCAGGCCGCCAAGCGCAACGCCGACCGCGGTTTCAAGGATGCCGGATTGTTCGAAATCGGGCCCGTTTTCAAAAACGCGACGCCCGACGGGCAAAACATCGTCGCAACCGCCCTGCGTTCGGGTGCGACGCCGCGCCATTGGGCCGAGCCTTCGCGCCCCGTCGATGCGTTCGACGCCAAAGGCGACGCGATTGCCGCGCTGGCTGCTGCAGGCGCGCCCGTGGCGAATTTGCAAGTGACCGCCGACGCGCCCGCGCATTATCATCCGGGGCGGTCGGGGAGCTTACGGCTTGGCCCCAATGTGCTGGCCTATTTTGGCGAAATTCACCCGTCGATCGTCGCCGCATGCGATGCCGAGGGTCCCATGGTCGCGTGCGAAATATTTCCGGCCAACATTCCCGCG
>JAGWKW010000158.1 GCA_028865155.1 Alphaproteobacteria bacterium | reverse complement strand
GGAGCCGCAACCAGCCCAGCCCTCATCGCCGCCGCAGCCGGAAACGCCATGATTTCCCGCCATGAAGCCTGTCCTTGCCTTTTTGGCGAGGAACGGGTTTTATAGGGCATTATCAGAACGCGCATTTGATGGGGCGATTAATGGTGGCTACGCGTAAAAACGAAATCCGGTACGGCTATATTCAGGACACAAAAGAAGGCGAAGAGATTTTTGCCGCTTTCGAAGGCCTCCCTTTTGCCGAGCGCATGCTGGTCATCGTCGAACCATTGACCAAGCATTGGGCGGTTTGCTTTATCCGCGACTATCAGGGCAATCTTCATATTCTCGACGACCTTGAAGGCAAGGATGATCGAAAATACAGAAATAAGATGCATCTTATCGAGAGTTTGAAAGACGCCGTTCTGGGATCGCAAAAAACCAACGTTACAGGATTCGTCGACGATATGAGTCGCCATTACTATAACGGCGGTCGGATCGGGCATGGCCCGTTCTGGGAAAGACGGGCCGCGGATACACCGTATTTACACCTGTGCAATTTGGCCAACGATTGGCGGTTTGCAGAAGGGTGCCATGCGAGGAAGGGGCGTTCGCCGTTCATGGTCGAATTTCTGCAAGAACGCATCGACAGGCTTTTTGAAGAACATCTGGGACTCGATTTTCAGGACTTTCTCGACGATTGCAAAGCTGGTACTCGTGGCCGCAAGGCTGTCGGCGTTCCGGTCAAGGATATACCTTTGTGCCCGGTTACGAAAATTCCCGCCATCTCGGCGACAAGGGGCGCGCATCCTGCGCCATAAAGGTGTGGCGGACGGGGTGGGATTCGAACCCACGGTGGAGTTGCCCCCACGCCGGTTTTCAAGACCGGAGCGATCAACCACTCTGCCACCCGTCCGTCGGTTCTGTATAATGCGGGAAAAGGGTTAAGCCAAGCTTGCAGAAGAGATGGATGGCTTCGCCGTCCCGCCGGTATTCGCGATGCCAAGGCGTCGCGGCGCCCGCGCAAGCGCGGTCGTCAAGATCGGAGCGGCCAAACATCGTGCCGTCGTTTGTATTTGTGGCGCATGCCGTTAAGATGCGCCCATGCCGCCATCCCAAACCCAGCCCCGACCAGATTTCATGCAGGCCGTGACCGCCTTTCAGGAAGGCCGGGTGGCGGATGCCGCCGATGCGTGCCGCGCCTTTTTGCGCGACAATCCCGGCCATGCCGCCTGTTTGCATCTGCTCGGCTCGGCCGAATATGCGCTTGGCCGTCTGGATGCGGCGGAAGAGAATATGAAAGCCGCCATCGCCAAGCGCGGCGATTTCCCCGAAATGCATCGCGGCCTTGCGCAGGTGCTGGCGGCACAGGGCAGGCCAGCCGAGGCGGCGGAAGGATTCGCCCGCGCCATCGCGTTGAAACCGGAGGATGCCCCGGCGCATTACGGCCTTGGCCTCGCGCTCAAGGCGTCGGGCCGGGTCGAGGAAGCGGCGCGCGCTTTTGCGCAGGCCGTTATTTTGAAGCCGGGGTATCTCGATGCGCTCAATGCGCTCGGCATCCTGTTCTGCGAACAGAAAATGTTCGCCGAAGCCTTCGACTGTTTCGAAGCCGCGCTGGCCGAACGTCCGGACTTTCCCGAAGCGTTGAACAATCTCGGCGTCGTTTGTCTGGAGATGGGGCGGTATGCCGAAGCCGCAACCTATTGCGAGCGTGCCCTTGAATTGAAGCCGGATTACGTCGCGGCATGGACCAATCGCGGCAATGCGCTGCGAGCGCAGGAACGCTGGGAGGAGGCCATCGCCTGTTACGGCAAGGCTTTAATTCTGGCGCCTGACTCGTTGGAAGCGCGGAATAATATCGGGCTGGCGGTCCTGCATGGGCTGAAAAATATCGAGCTTGCCGAATCGCATTTCCGGCAAGTTTTGGCGCAAAGCCCGGCCCATGTTCCCGCTCTGACGCATCTTGGTATCGTCGCCAGCTATCGCGGCGCGTTCGACGAAGCCGTCGCGCTGTACGAACAGGCATTGGCTTTGCAGCCGGATTTTATCGAGGCGCAGAACAATCTCGGCAACGCGCTGCGGGCAATGGGCCGTACATCCGACGCGGTCGAAACTTATGCGCGTGTGGTCGCGGCACAGCCTGCCAATGCCGACGCGCATCATAATTACGCGCTCGCGCTGCTTGAGAACGGGCAATATGACGAAGGCTGGCGCGAATTCGAATGGCGCTGGCACACGGAACAGCTTGCGCCGGGGCGGCGTAATTTCGCGCAACCGCAATGGCGGGGCGAAGCGGCGGAA
This sequence comes from Alphaproteobacteria bacterium, assembly GCA_028865155.1. Lineage (GTDB taxonomy): Bacteria > Pseudomonadota > Alphaproteobacteria > UBA9219 > UBA9219 > CAIXLI01. The sequence continues at coordinate 1,633 of JAGWKW010000158.1, read as the reverse complement.
GGAAAAACGCTGCTGATTCATGCCGAGCAGGGTTTCGGCGACACGCTGCAATTCTGCCGTTTCGCGCCGATGGCGGCGGCGAAAGGCTTGCGCGTGATTATGGAAGTCCAAAGCGAACTTGTGCGCCTGTTGCAAACGCTGCCGGGTGTCGGGAAAATCATCGCGCGCGGCGACAGCCTGCCGGATTTCGACCTGCATTGCCCGATGATGAGCCTGCCCCTCGCTTTTTCAGCGCGCGAGGAAACAATTCCATCCGATGCCTATCTGTCTGCAAACCCAGAAGATGTCGAAACATGGAAAAGCCGGATGCCCGATGACGGCAAGCGCAAAATCGGCCTTGTCTGGGCAGGCAATCCGCGCCGTTTTTCGGTCGAGCTTTCGGTCACGGACGGCAGGCGGTCGATTGCGCCGGAACTGCTCGCGCCGTTGGCGGAAATTAAATCCGCGCATTTCTTCAGCCTGCAAAAAGGCAAAACGCCGCCCGATGCGCTCGTCATGACCGATTTCATGCCGCAATGCCGCGACTTCGCCGATACGGCTGCGCTGATCGCCAATCTCGACCTTGTCATCAGCGTCGATACGGCAGTGGCGCATCTTGCCTCCGCGCTGGGCAAGCCGGTCTGGCTTTTGAACCGTTCGGACACATGCTGGCGCTGGCTGCGCGGGTGCGACGACAGCCCGTGGTATCCGGCTTTGCGCCAGTTCCGCCAGACGCAACCGGGCGACTGGCAAAGCGTGGTCGCGCGTGTTGTCGAGGAACTTAAAAGAACCGCATAGCGGCGATGCCGAATGCCAAAGCGCAGGCAAGCTCGATCGCAAGATAACGAACGCCGATAAACGCGCGGCAATGGCGGCATTTGCCGCCCGACGACAGCCAGGACAGGATCGGCACAAGATCGCGCACGCCCAAAGTCGCACCGCAGGACGGGCAGTGCGAACGCGGCCAGACAATCGACATCCGGCGGGGCACGCGATGAACCAGCATCGTGACGAAGCTGCCGACCGTCGCGCCGAGAATGCCGCCGATGGCAAAGCGGAACCACGGATTGTCGAAGGGGGGAGGCAGGATGGTCATGCGGGCCGTTCGTGGCGGCACACGCCGTGCTTGAGCATCCAGCCGACGCAGCGCCACAAAATGTCATGCCGGTCGAGCGGAAACGGCGCGAGCAAATCCTGCACCCGCACGGCGCGGGCGCGGCGAATAACGTCGGCCAGTTCCTTGATCTGTTCGCGCGGCAGCAGAAGCGCGGGCACGAAATAATTCATTTCATGTTTCAGGATGGTGTCGACTTCGCCTTCATCCATCGCAATGTGAAGAATATCGGTCGGCAGAATGTGCGTGGTCGGGAAACCGCCGAACATGCGCCACGGGTTGGGAAAGCCCGGATGCGCCGCCGCCCAGTTATCGGGCACGGCCTTGACGGGCGGCGTTGCGCGCCGTTTCTCGGACAGTTCGTTCCACAAAGCTTCATATTGCGGGATGATGTTTTTCCAGTCGAACACCTCGCGCGCCCGCGCCTGTCCGTTCGCGCCATAGCTGCGGCGCAAATTCGCATCGCCGATCAGGACGGCGAAAGCCTGCGCGCACCATTCGATATCGACTGCCGTGCTTTGTACCGAACCCGCCAGCGCG
>JAGWKW010000003.1 GCA_028865155.1 Alphaproteobacteria bacterium | reverse complement strand
CGGCGACGCGGATCAGGACATTGGCGAGGATCGGGATGGTGTTGCGGCGTTCGACCACGCTTTGCACATGGCCTAGGCTTTTCAACAGGGCATCGCGCGAAAGGGTAAATTTCATGGACGTATCCGCTGGCAGGGTCTGAGGCCGAAATTAAATCTATTTACGGGATTAGCAAAGAAAATTTGATCTGGCTAGGGGTTAGAGGCGGACGCGCCACGAAGAAACCGTTTGCTCTCGCTTGGCCTTGCCTCTAATTTCTAGCCTCCATTCACGCATTTTTGCCTTTTTGCTTCATGTCTTCCTCTTTCCAGTCTTTTGGCATTATCGGCGCGGGCGCGTGGGGCACGGCCTTGGCCGTCGCGCTGCATCGCGCCGGGCGCAACGTCACGCTGGCGGCGCGCGACCCGCAATTCGCCGCAGCGCTGGCGAAAACGCGCGAAAACGAGCCCTACCTGCCGGGCATAAAGCTCGACCCCGCGATAGACGCGGTTTCAGATATGGCCGGGCTTGCCTTTTGCGACGCTGTCATCATGGCGACCCCGGCACAAACCTTGCGCGCCACCTGCAAAGCTTTGGCACCCACCCTGAAAGCACGCCAACCCATCATCATCGCCTCCAAAGGCGTCGAGCTCGGCACCCACCGCCTGATGAGTGAAGTCGTGGCCGAAGAAATGGCGGATCATCCCGTTTTTATTCTTTCAGGCCCCAGCTTCGCCGGTGAAGTCGCGCAAAATCTGCCTGCCGCGCTGACTTTGGCGGGTGAAGCGCGCGGTGACGCGCTGGCACTAGCCATGACCTCGCCCGCGTTCCGGCTTTATACGACAGACGACATCATAGGAACGCAGGTCGGCGGTGCGCTTAAAAACGTGCTGGCCATCGCCTGCGGCATCGTTGCCGGGCGCAATCTGGGAGAAAACGCCCGCGCCGCGCTGATTACGCGCGGGCTGGCAGAGATCGTGCGGCTTGGCACTGCCTTGGGCGGACGAGCTGAAACGCTGATGGGATTGTCCGGCTTGGGCGATGTGGCCCTGACCTGTTCAAGCCAGAAATCACGCAATATGTCGCTTGGCATCGCGCTCGGCCATAACGAGAATATCGCGCACATCCTGACGACGCGCGCCGGCGTAACCGAAGGCGTCGCGACTGCCACCGCGGCTTTGGGCCTTGCCTATCGCCACGGCATCGATATGCCGGTGACAAGCGCGGTCGACCGCATTTTGCGGGAAAAGGCCGATATCGACGACATGATCGCCGAACTCCTCGCCCGCCCGCTGCGGACCGAAGCGGCATGAGTTACTGGCTCATGAAATCCGAGCCCGATGTCTATCCGTGGACGCGGCTCGTCAAGGAAAAGCGCGCGCCATGGGACGGCGTGCGCAATTACCAGGCCAATAACAATATGAAGGCGATGCGCATCGGCGACGAGGCGTTTTTTTACCATTCCAACGAAGGGCGGGAAGTCGTTGGCATCATGAAAATCGCGAAACTGTGGCGGCCCGATCCAAGCGACGAAAGCGGGAAATTCGGAATGGTCGAGGTCGTTCCCGTCGAAGCCCTACCTCGGCCCGTGACGCTTGCCGAAATCAAGGCCAATCCGCTTTTGCGCGATATGGCCTTGGTGCGCCAAGGCCGCCTGTCGGTCTCGCCGGTGGCGAAAGCCGAATGGCGCGCGATCCTCAAAATGAGCCGCATGGTCAGCCTTTCCCCTCCCAAATAAATGACTTCGGTTCTCAATTAGGGGGTTGGCAGTCGCGCGGCCATGGGTTAATAAACGAGTTAAGAAACTGTTAACTCCATTGTTTCAAAGCTGATTCCCGATGCTGGTCCACCGCTCCCGTTCATCCGGATGGTCCCTGACCGATGTTGTGCCGTGGCGCAGCGTCGCCCATCGCTTTTCTTATGTCCTGTTCATTGGCCTGTCGCTGTTCTTCCTGATCCTGTCGCATGCGCAGCCGGACATCGTTACCGATATACGCGAACGCGCGATCGACACGCTGGCACCCGTCCTCGACGCGGCGTCGCGGCCGATGGCCGCTATCGACAATGTCGGAAATTTCATTCGCGACACGGTTTACCTGCGCGCCGACAATGCGCGGTTGCGCGCCGAGAACGCCCATATGGCTGAATGGCAGAATGCGGTCGTCGCGCTCGAAAAAGAAAACCGTGAATTGCGCGGGCTGCTGAATTTCAAGCCCGAACCGGGCTTCTCTTACATTTCGGCGCGCGTCATCGCCGACACCGGCGGCGCCTATTCGCGCGGGTTGATCGTGACGGCAGGCAAGGTCGACGGCGTGCGTCCCGGCATGGCGGCGATGACCGGCAACGGGCTGATCGGACGCGTGGTCGAAGTCGGCGACTGGTCGTCGCGTATCCTGCTCATCACCGATTTGAATTCCCGCATCCCAGTCGCAGTGGCCGATACCGGCGACCGCGCCATTCTGGCCGGCGATAATTCGCCCGAACCCAAACTGCTTTTCATGCCGCACGACTCCGTCGCGCAGGACGGCGCGCGAGTCGTCACGTCGGGCCATGGCGGCGTTTTCCCGCCCAATCTTCCGGTCGGCATTTTACGGGAAGGGCCGCATAACAGCTATCTCATCACGCCTTCCGCCGATCTTGGACGCGTGACTTATGTACGCCTGGTCGATTTCAACCTGCGTGGTGACGCCTTCAATCCGGTCGAGGCCAAGATCAGGGCCGGGCACAGAAACAAAAAGAAGTAAATAATGGACGCAGTCTGGCAGAGGCTCGACCTATGGCTCAGGCTTGCCATGCCTTTTTTCGTGTCGCTGGTCATGGCTCTGCTCAGCGCCGTCGCGTGGCCCTTGCCTTATCTTGGCCCGGTCATGCCTCCGCTCGCTTTTATTGCGCTTTTCTATTGGGCTGCCCACCGGCCCGACCTTTTCCCGGTCAGCGCGGCTTTTGCGATCGGTCTTCTACACGACATCATCAACGGATTGCCGATGGGCGCTTCGGCCCTTCTGTTCACAGGTGCGCATCAGATCGTTTTGCGCCAGCGCCGTTTCTTCGCCGGGCATTCCTTTTCGCTTCTGTGGGGCGGGTTCACCCTTGCCGCGCTGGCGATGACCGTCGCACAGTGGACCCTCGTCTGTTTCTTGCGCTGGCAAATCGTGCCGTTGGCGCCGGTTCTGACACAGATGGTTCTGGCGGCGATTTTTTTCCCGTTGCCCTGCTGGATTTTGTACCAATTACAGCGCAATGTTTTGGGTAATATTTAAAAGCCATGGCAGGAGACACCGAAAAATCGCGCCTGTTCACGCGCCGCGCCATTCTGATCGGCGGGGCGCAAACCGCGCTGTTTTCGCTTCTGGCGGGTCGTCTTTACTATCTGCAGATCATCGAAGGCGCGGAATATCACGAACTGGCCGAGGAAAACCGCATCAATGTCCGCCTTATTGCTCCGCCTCGCGGCCGCATTCTCGACCGCAACGGCGTGCCGCTTGCGCTTAACGACCAGACTTTCCGCGTCGTGCTTCTGCCCGAACAGGTCGACAATCTGGGCGCGGTTCTTGACAAGCTCGACGATTTTATCCCCATCGACGCGGCGGACCGCAAGCGCATCGCACGCGCCTTCAAGGACAGAAACGGGCTGAACGCCATCGTCGTGCGCGACGACCTGACCCGCGACCAGATGGATCGCATCGCGGTGCACACGCCGGAAATGCCCGGCGTTGATATCGATGCCGGCGCGGTGCGCGCCTATCCTTATGGCGAGGCGACGGCGCATCTTCTTGGCTATGTCGGAACAGTTTCGCAGCGCGAGATCGACAGCGACGATAATGACAGCGGTGTGCTGAACGTGCCGGGCATGTGCATCGGCAAGAACGGGGTCGAAAAGGAATATGACGTCCAGATGCGCGGCGAGGCCGGCGACGTCGAAATGGAAGTCAACGCGCATGGGCGCGTGGTGCGCGAGCTCACCCGCCACGATCCGACGCCGGGCAGCGACGTGACATTGACGATTGATATCGGCCTGCAGCAATTCATGCAGCAGCGCCTCGCGCGCGAGGAAGGCGCGGCGGCTGTCATTCTCGACATCCATAGCGGTGCGGTCCTCGCGCTGGCCTCGCAGCCGAGTTTCGACCCCAACCTGTTCACCTTCGGCATCAGCCAAAAGGACTGGGATCGCCTCAACAACGACATCCATGCGCCGCTGCTCGACAAGGTCATTTCCGGCGTCTATGCGCCCGGCTCGACCATCAAGCCGATCGTGGCCATGGCCGCGCTTGAAGGTGACATCGCCACGCCGGAGCAGCGCGTTTTCTGCCCCGGCTATTACAAGTTCGGCGGCCACACCTTCCATTGCTGGAAACATAGCGGCCATGGCTGGGTCGATATGGAAGAAGCGATTACGCAATCCTGTGACGTTTATTTCTACGACCTTGGCCGCCGCACCGGCATCGACAGGATCAAGGCGATGGCGAACCGTTTCGGCTGGGGGCACAGACTCGGCATCGACTTGCCGCACGAGCGCGGCGGGCTGGTGCCGAGCCGGGAATGGAAAATGGCAACCCTGCATCAGCCCTGGGAGCAGGGCGAGACACTGATCGCCGCAATCGGCCAGGGCTATATGCTGGCCACGCCGCTCCAGCTCGCGACGATGGCCGCGCGGCTTTGCAACGGCGGACGCGCCGTCATCCCGCATGTCGCGGAAAAAATCGGCGGCGTTCCTGTCGAATCCGACGCGACGCCCGATATGGGCTTCGATCCAAGCCACCTGGCTTTGATTCAAAAAGCCATGGCGGCGGTGACCAATTCGCCGCAGGGCACGGCTTACGACGCGCGCATCGAAAGAAAAGGCATGGAAATGGGCGGCAAGACCGGCACCGCGCAGGTATTCCACATCACCGAAGCCGAACGCAAGAAAGGCATATTGAGAAACGACCAGCTGCCATGGAAAGAACGTGACCACGCCCTGTTTGCGGGATTCGCCCCGATCGGCGCGCCGCGTTTCGCGGTCGGCGTTATTGTCGAACATGGCGGTTCCGGCGCACATGCGGCCGTGCCGATTGCGCGCGACACGCTGATCGAATGCCAGACCCGATTCAAGCCAAAACCGGTTAGCTAGAAGGTGGCGCGCGTTTGTTGCGAGACGTCGTCGCTGTTGCGCGCAAAATAGTCTGGGCTCAGACTCCAGCTGTGCAAAAGGTCGCGCGCGTTGGTGGCCGACATGCGGTCGAAGGTGGCCAGCGCGTCGGATAGTTCGCGCGGATGCACGACCTGGTCCCCCGGACGGCCCCCGCGCGCCAGCAGGAACAGCGAGACGAAACCCGGCTTGTCGACGCCGATGGCGCGGCTGATAGCGGCAAGGCCGCGCCCGCCGGTTTCGGCCATGATCGTATCGACAAGGCTCAGACTCAGGTGCGCGAGGCGCGCAAGCAGCATATTGAACAGGCGGAAATGCCCCATGCGCAACACCTGCGGCAGCACCTGCGGCGTTATCGCCTGATGCGCTTCCATCCAGTCGGCGACCTGGGCCATGGTTTCATCATTGCCTTTTTCGTGCGCATGCTCGTCAAGGAACGCGGCAATGGTCGTGGCCAGCGCCTGATCGACCTGGCCGCTGGCAATGCCGAAGCGCTTGAGTGTATAGCGCCGCAGATCCTGTTCCACCCACCAGTAAAGTTTGAGCGCGGTGTCAGCGTTGATTTCGGGGCGGTGCAAAATCGGCGCGCGGAGGGATTCCGTGTAGCGGGCAGCGGCGGCGATCGCGTCGATGGCCTGCGACGTCAGATGTGCGCCGAGATTTTCGGCCACGACTTCCATCACACGCACATCGCCGGTCGTGACCAGCGCGTCGGCCACCGCTTCGCTTATGCTGGCGCGGCCCGCGATGGCAAGCGCATGCTCGCCCCCCTTAAGGTCGATAACCTGGATCAGGTCGTCATCGGTTAGATGCATGTTGACAGCCAGCACCTTGCCCGCGACTTCGATGCCGTCACGCGCGAGATTGACGGCGATGCGGCTCGGCATGGATTCGATGTTGGCGAATTTTTCGACCAGCTTGGCGCGCACGGCGGGCGTGCTGTTGAGTAGAAGCTGGTCGATCAATTCGTTGACCAGCTCTTCCTCGCGCAAGGACAGGACGGTGTCGGCGCTCAAAAACAGGTCGGCCAGCATGTTGGCCAGCTCGATGCGCGCATCCTCAGACCGTTCGCGCGCCAGAGCGAACATTGTCGGCAGTCTTTCCTTGACATTCCCTATCATCGTCTCTCCGTTGCCCGTTTGGCCTTAATATACTGGAAAACCTTCATTTATCTGATAGATGGGGCGGATTTTCCCCATCTTTGTCACCAAATTATTAAATGTTTATTTATTCCGGTTAAGTGATAATGTTTACCGTTGTTGTATGGATTGGCTGCCGCTGGGACGCCATGCAAATTCCTTCGATACCGCCGCCTCTGGTTACGCCGCTCGCGTCGCAGGACGCCGTGGCGAAAGTTGTTCCCAACCTTCAGGCAACGCAGCCTTTGATGGCGAATGCCGTCAACCCGGCGCCGAAATCCGAAAAATCGAAAGAATCCGACCGCCGCAAAGACGCGAAAGAGGACCAGGACGAAGAAAGGCGCGATGCAAAAGATGGCAAAGATGATAAGCGCGGCGGCTCGGTCAATATCCGCGTCTAGGTTTCCGTTCGAAGCTTCCATTGCCTGTAGTTTCCCGTTTCCCCCGGCTTCAAGCAAATATTCGTTCCGCTTTATCGTTCCCATGTAAAAACTATACCGCCGAAAGAAGAAACTAATTAATTGATTTTATGATGAAAAATTTGTTAATTCTGGGAAGCCGTTTCTTTGCAAGGAAAAGATGAAGAAAAACATCCGCATCGGCACGCGCGGCAGCCCCCTTGCCCTTCTTCAAGCGGAAGAAATTCGCACGCTGCTTTACGCAGCCTATCCCGGCCTGCAGGCCGAAGCCGATCTCGAAATCGTTCCGATTCGGACGACCGGCGACTGGAGACCTGAGCATCTGGACAGGCGCTTCATCGATATGGGCGGCAATAAGAGCCTGTTTACCAAGGAAATAGAAGACGCGCTGCTCGAAGGCCATGTCGATATTGCGACCCATTCGGTCAAAGATATTGCAAGCATCTTGCCCGACGGGCTGGGGTTGGCTGCGGTCGCGCCGCGCATGAATCCCTGCGACGCCTTTATAGGCCGGGATGCACAGCGGCTTGAAGATTTGCCCGAAGGCGCCGTGGTCGGCACATCAAGCCTGCGGCGGCAGGCGCAAATCCTGGCGCAACGCCCCGATCTGCGCACCGTGCCGTTGCGCGGCAATGTCGAAACGCGCCTTAAAAAACTCGAGGACGGAAAGGCCGCCGCGACGATTCTGGCAGTTGCCGGGCTGGAAAGGATCGGGCTGGAAAAGCATGTTTCATCCGTCATGCCGGTCGCGCAGATGCTTCCGGCGGCGGGGCAAGGGGCGCTTGGCGTCCAGATCCGCACCGGCGACGAGGATATGCGCGCCTTTGTCGCGCCCATCAACGACAAAGCCGCCGCAACTTGCATCACGGCTGAACGCGCCGCCATGCGCGCCATCGAAGGATCATGCCAGACGCCTGCAGGCGCCTATGCCACACTCGACGCGGGCGGCGGGCTTGTGCTTGAAGCCTTGGTCGCGCGTGCCGACGGCACCGGTCTTTTGCGCCTGTCTTCAAGCGGCACGGCGGACGACGCCGAAAAGATCGGCGATGCGCTGGGCAAGGAACTGCGCCACAAATCGCCGCCCGATCTGTTCCCGGACTGAGACCACGTCTGCATTAATCCGTTCTTGGGTTGAAAGTTCGGGCGGGCGCAATAGAATGGCTCGGGATGCCCGAAAAAACCGGTATGAAAAAAATCCTTCTCACCCGTCCGCACGCGTCGAGCCGGCGCTGGGCGGATTTGCTTGCGCGCCGCGGCATGCCTTGCGCGATCGAACCGCTTTTGCATGTCACGCCTTTGCCTGCGCCGCGTCCGCAAGGCGATTTCGGGGCCGTGATTTTCACTTCGGCCAACGCGCCCGAAGCGCTGCTCGACCGCAAAGCCGACATCGCCGGCCTTACTGCCCTCCCCTGCTTTTGCGTCGGCCCTTCGACCGGCGAGGCGGCGCGCGGCGCAGGATTTACCGACATAAGATGCGGCGACGCCGATAGCACCGCGCTTGCCGGTACAATTGCCGAAACGCTCGAAGACAAGACGCGCCCCCTGCTTCATATCGCGGGCGAGCATATTGATCCCAAGATGCGGGCCATTCTCGACGATGCTGGTTTCGCCGTAACGGCATGGACGGTCTATCGCGCCGAGACGGTACAAGACATGAAGCCCGAAACCCGCACCTTGGTCGAGCAGGGCGACGTCGCTGCGATACCGGTTTTTTCGCCGCGCACGGCGCGCACGCTGGTCGCGCTGATCGAGAAAAACCGCCTGACATCCGCCTGCCACGGCATTACCGCCATAGGGCTTAGCCAGGCGGTCGCGGATGTGCTACAAAGCCTGCCGTGGAAACGCCTGTGCGTCGCGGCGACACCGAACGAGGAAGGAATCCTCGCCTGCCTCGACCCCATCCGTTCCGAACCGGAAGACCCCATGACCCAGACGAAGCCTGCCGATCCTGCGCCACCCGTTCCACCCGCAAAAAAGCAGAAATGCGGATGGGGCCTGATGTTTGCGGTCCTTCTTGCCGCCGCCGTAACCGTCGGCCTGACGCAATACTCCCTCGTTCTTGCTTTGCGGCCTTCGGCCGACATGAAGCGCATGAAAAGCGAGATCGCGGCACTGCAGACGCGCGTCGCCGCGCTTGAAAAAACCGGGGCGCAAAAACAGGCGCCCGTTGCCGCTGCTGGCGCCATAGTCCCCGCATCCGTATTCGCATCGCCGCCCGATCAAACCAAAGTTGCGGATGTCAAGGCGAATGCGGCTTTGTCGGCTTCTTTGTCCGCTGCCGTCAAAGATTTGCGGACGCAAGTCGCGGGGATCAAGGACGCGCAGCAGGGCGGACGACAGGATGCGCAAAAACGCATCGCCACCGTTGTTGCCTTTTGGGATTTGCGGCGCGAAGCCGAAGCAGGCAAGCCCTTTGCGGCGCAGTTGGCCGCACTGCATGCAGCAAGCGCGGGCGACGATACGGCGATTGCGCAAGTTTCGAGCCTGTTTCCCTATAGCGCAGGCGTCGCGACTTTCGCGCAGCTTCGCGCGCAGCTGGCGGCGCTGGAACCGCGCATCGCCACGCCGGAGGAAAAATCTGCGCCGCCGACGGTCGCGCAAAATTTCATCCAGCAGGCGGCGCATATCATGCACGAGCTGATTTCGGTGCGTCCTCTGCATGACCCGCAATGCGCCGCGCTTGAAGAAGCGCTTGATGCCTACGATGCGACAGCGGCGCAAAGCGCGTTCGACGCGCTGCCTGTTTCCGCCAAGGCAACGCTCGCAACATGGCATGAGAAACTCGCAGCACGTGCGTCCGTCGACAAAGCCGTGACCGCGCTCGCCGCGCATTACGAGCGGCTGCCCGAAGCGCCCGCCGCGCAGAGCGCGCCCCAAATCGCACCTAAGGATACGCCGCAGAATAAGCCGCAAGGTCTCGCGCCATGATGAAGCTGCTCAGTTTCGTTCTGCAAATCGCGGCCCTTGCCGCGCTTGCAATCTGGCTTGCCGACAGGCCGGGAACCGCGCACATCGTCTGGCACGGCACCGTCATCGATACGTCGGCGGCGTTCTTGGGCTTTTGTGTTCTGGTTCTCGCTTACATTTTGCATCTTCTGATGCGCCTATGGCATTTCCTGCGCCACGGCCCCGCGCTTTGGCGCATGCGGCGCAAAATGACCAAATTGCAGCAGGGGCAGGAACAGATCACGCAAGGGCTGATCGCCATCGCTTCCGGCAACGCGGCCGATGCCGGGAAGCTTGCGGTCGCGGCGCGCAAAAATCTGGGCGCATCGGCAGCGACGCAATGGCTGCAGGCGCAGGCCGCGCAGATGGCCGGAGATACGCGCGCGGCGCAGGCGATTTTCCGCCAGCTTGCCGCCTCGCCCGACGCCGCCGTTCTCGGCTATCGCGGGCTGATCGCCGAGGCCAAGCGCAACGGGCACTGGGACGAAATCGACAGGCTTGCCGTCGAATTGCAACGCGCCAAACCCGGCACGCCATGGCTTGCGCTGATCCGGATGGAAAGCGCGGCGCGGCGCGGTCAATGGGACGAAGCTGAGACGGCGCTGGGCCAGGCGGCGAAGGCGCGGCTGCTCGAATCCGGCGACGCACGGCGCACGCGTGCGACCCTGCACATCGCCGCTTCGCGCGAAGCCCTGGCGGCACAGGATCACGACGGCGCATTGCGCGCCGCCGAACAGGCGTCGCAACAGGCGCCCGACTGGCTGCCGGCGCAACTCAACCTTGCCGAAACGCTCGCAGCAACGCGACACGAACGGGCGGCGCGGCGCGCGATCGAACGCGGGTGGAGACAAAACCCGCATCCGCAACTTGCCGAAATTCTGCGAGGTCTTTCTGCCGATCGTCTCGACGCCTTCAAGCAAACCGAGAAGCTATGCCGCGACACAGAAACTGCTTTCGAAAGCCGCATGGCGATGGCCGAAGCCGCGATTGCCGCCGATGTGTGGGGCGAGGCAAGGCGGCATTTGCAGGCCTGCCTGAATGACGGAACTGCGACGCAAAACACTTACCGGATGCTGGCGCGACTCGAAAAGCGCGAACGTGGCGATGAGCGCGCGGCGGCATCATGGCTCATGAAAGCCGTCGAAGCGCCCATCGATACGCAATGGATCTGCGGCGAATGCGGCGGCGCTTTCGCGCTGTGGCGACCGGTCTGCACCCATTGCGGCGCATTCGAAAGCATCGAATGGCGGCGCCCCGGCCAGCGCCGCGCCGTTTTGTCTTTTCAGGGAAACGCCGATGATTAATCCGGATGAACTCGAACCGTCCAAACCCGCCGCCAAGCCGCGTGACCTTCAGCCCATGTCGGTCGAAGAGCTGAACGAATACATCGCGATGCTCGAAGCCGAAATTGCCCGCGCCGAAGCGGCGATTGCCCAGAAAAACGCGCACAAGCAGGGCATCGAGGCTTTGTTCGGCAAAAAAGACGGCTGATTTGCGCCGCCGTATTTTCGTGCTAAACCCGTTCATATTTACCGGCCCGTTTACCGGATGGACCCCATGACCAATGTCGTTTCTTTCGACCAGCAACCGTGGCACAAGAAGACTGCTGCGCTTGACGCTTTATCCGCGCTCGTTGCCGACGATGTCGTCGCCGTCAACCAGCTTATCGTCCAGCGCATGGAAAGCCGCGTCGCGATCATTCCGCGTCTTGCGGGCCACATCATCGCGGCAGGCGGCAAACGGCTGCGCCCCATTTTGACGCTCGCCGCCGCACAGCTTTGTGGTTATCAGGGCCAGCGCCATCTCAAGCTCGCGTCGTGCGTCGAGTTCATCCACACGGCCACGCTTTTGCATGACGATGTCGTTGACGACAGCGACATGCGGCGCGGCGGTCCGTCAGCCAACGCGCTGTTCGGCAATGAAGCCAGCGTTCTGGTCGGCGATTTTCTGTTCAGCCGCGCGTTCGAGCTTATGGTCGAAGACGGTTCCATCGACGTGCTACGCATTCTGTCGCACGCTTCAGCGGTCATCGCCGAAGGCGAAGTGTTGCAGCTCGCGACAACCAACGACAGCACGACGAGCGAGCAAGCCTATCTCGAAGTCGTGCGCGCCAAGACGGCCGAATTATTCGCCGCCGCCTGCCGCATCGGCGCGGTGGTCGCGGGCCGCCCGTCGTCGGAAGAAGAAGCGTTACGCACCTTCGGCCTCAATCTCGGCATCGCGTTCCAGATTGTCGACGATGTTCTCGACTATTCAGCCGCGCAGGAACGCCTAGGCAAAACCGTCGGCGACGATTTCCGCGAAGGCAAGGTAACGCTGCCGGTCATCCTCGCCATCCATCGCGGCACGGAGGCCGAACGCGGATTCTGGAAACGCACGCTCGACGACCATGAACAGGAGCCTTCCGACCTCGCCCATGCGCAAGACCTGATCCGCCGCCACAACGCGCTCGAAGATGCGATTGCGCGCGCACAGCATTACGGCGCCATTGCACGCGACGCGCTTGGCCTGTTTCCCGCCCATCCGGTCAAGCAGGCTTTGCTCGACATCGTCGATTTTACGGTCGAGCGCGAATTCTAAGGGAACTGCACGCCGTTTTCGTAAACGGCTATCGTTCCTGTATAGATTTTTGCCTGGCCATCGGTGGTTATATGCGCTTTCAGATGACATTCGCCGGACAATCCGACAGCTTCCGTTTCTTCAAGCATGGAACCGTCGACGCTGCGTGAGACGATGTCTCCGCACCCCTCGCCTTCGGACGTCAATTGGATGGTCGAGGCATCGTAAGCGGCAATTCTGACCGTTACCGTTTCTCCCGGAGCAGGCGTAAAATTCGATATATCAACCGCCGACGGCGTTGAATGATCCGACGAAAACAGTTTCTGTTTGAGAAATTTTCCAAAAAAGACGAAAGCAAAGCACGCCAACAATAAAAAGATCGGGCTATAGCGCGCTTTCTTCATGAGGCCTTCGGAAAATCGCTGCGCCGCGTCAGCTGCAGGAAAATATCTTCCAAATCCGTTTCCTCGGTCACAAGATCGAGGATCGTGAGACCGTTCATCTGCACTGCGCGCAAAAGCGACCCGGCCGCGACCTGGCTGGGCCGGTACGCGACGCACAGGCGGTGCGGTGCACATTGTTCCCATCCCTGCTGGCGCAGATTGTCGGGCAGCACGGCAAGGTCGTTGTCGAGCGTGATCGTCATTTTCTTGTTGTCGATACGGCGCAGCAAATTTTCGGTCGTGTCGTTGGCGACGATTTCGCCATGATTGATGATCGCGATGCGGTCGCAAAGCTCCTGCGCTTCTTCGAGATAGTGTGTGGTCAACAAAACCGTCACGCCGTCCTTGTTCAATTTCCGCACATAATCCCATAGCGATTTACGCAGTTCGACATCGACGCCCGCCGTCGGCTCGTCGAGCACAAGAACGGGCGGCTTGTGCACCATCGCCTTGGCAACCATCAGCCGCCGCCGCATCCCACCTGATAGTGTACGCGCATAGGCATCGGCCTTGTCAGTCAGGCCGACCGCAGCCAGCAATTCGTCGGTACGGCGTTCGCGCTGCGGCACGCCGTAAAGCCCGGCTTGCAACTCCAGCAATTCGCGCGGCGTGAAGAAGGCGTCGAGATTGAGTTCCTGCGGCACGACGCCGATAGCAGCACGCGCCATGCGCGAACTTTCGACGACATCATGCCCCCAGATTTTGGCCATGCCGCCGGTTTTGACGACGAGCCCGGCAAGGATGTTAATCAGGGTCGATTTGCCCGCCCCGTTGGGGCCGAGCAACCCGAAAATGCAGCCACGCGGGATTTGCAGATCGACGGCTTTCAGCGCCTGCTTGCCGCCGCGATAGGTCTTGATAAGGCCGGAAATTTCGACGGCATAAGAAGGAAGATCGTTTGTCATAGTCGCTTGCGTCTTGGAAATACTTGCGTATCAGGAAAACTGTGGCGATAATTGCACGAATTCGAGCAATAACCAAACCCCCAGATTTTCATGTCCGCATCGCCCCAGCCAACCCCCCTTGAAACCGTTACCGTCGATACGCCCAAAGTCTCCTGCGACGGCGATGCAGCATCCGAGCATCCGCGCGTTTTCCTGACCATGGGGCCGCGCGGCTATGTCGACTGTCCCTATTGCAGCAAACGCTTTGTCCTGCAAGAAGGCACGCATGGCGGCGGCGGGCACTAATTTTCTTATCGCCCACGGAAGCCTCGGCAGCCCGGAAAGCAACTGGTTTCCGCGGCTCAAGAAAAAACTCGAGGCCGAAGGACATCGTGTCGCCGCACCCGTTTTCCCGACGCCCGACAACCAGTCGCTCGAATCCTGGCTGAAAACAGCCCGGGCAGCCCTTCCAAATGCCGATCCCGCGCATACGGTTCTGATTGGCCACAGCACGGGGGCCGTTCTGGTTCTGCGCATGGCCGAACGCACAACCGCGCCCTATAAAGCCGTTTTTTTCATATGCCCTTTCGCGCGCGATCTCGGCCTGACGCCTTATGACGAGCTTAACGCGTCCTTCGCACGCCCCGCGTTCGACTGGGCGCGCGTCAAGCAAGGTGCAAAGCGGCTTTTCTGCTTCGCCGGAAGCGACGATCCTTATGTGCCGCTCGATTGTGTGCGCGATGTCGCCGAGAAGGCCGGAGCGGCATTGACAGTCGTCGAAAAGGGTGGCCATCTGAACGCGGAATCCGGCTATCTGGAATTTCCGCTTTTGTTCGATAAAATCCACGAAACGCTTTCCGCCTGAATCTTGCTTCTTGCACAGCACACCCGGGAACCCGCCATGTCCGACACAAAAAAATTTCCGCCTTCCGCCGGCATCGCCATCGGCCCCATTCTGTTCATCCTTGCGCTGCTTGCGCTGATCGCCGTCGTCATGTCGTCGAGCGGCGGCGGCAATTTCCAGGTCGCAAGCGGCGCGGATCGCATCGCCACCGACATCACTTCGCAAGCCAACCTGGTCCGCAGCACGATCAACCAGTGCAACCTGAATTACCAAATGGCCATCGCAACGGGATCGGTCACGGTAACATCCGATCCGTACCCGTCTTCGAACACCAGCACCGGCACGACAGTCAGCGCCCTGACCTGCGGCCCGACAGGAGGCGCTTCACTGTGGGGTGCGGTCATGCTGCCGCAGCCGACACAAGGCTTCAACGCCTGGACCTATATCGATGCTTCGGCAGCAGGCGGCGGCCGTTGCATTTGGACGACGCCGACAGGCAGCAGCCCCAAAAGCAACCTCTCCGTCACCAGCGGCCTGACACGCGCGGCGTCGAAGTTCAACAGTTCGACAAGCTATAGCGCGTCGAATGAAGTTATCTATAACCCCGCAAGCACGTCGCAAAAATTCGTGGTCTGGATCACGATGCCGACCGGAACGGCAGACAGCCATTGCCTGCCGTGACGGCGGCACATACGGCGGATGCGTTTCTCCTATCCGCAAAAACGGCTCTGGCCCACGCCGCGCCCGCCATGCCGCACGCGCTGTGGCCGGTTACTGCCTTCGTCCTTTTCGTCCTTGCTGTCACGGCGGCGATTGATGCGCGCCGCCATATCGTGCCCGACAACTGGATTTTCCTTGGCTTCGTTATCCTGACCGGTGCACTTGGCTTTTACGGGTCGTGGGATATGGCCGCGCATCATTTGCGCATCGGCATTGAGGCCGGGCTTGTCGTCTGGGCGGTCAATTTTATCTGGTTCCTGATTTTCGCGCGCGACGCGCTGGGCATGGGCGACGGGAAATGGACGGCGCTGGCCGTGTCGTGCTTCGGCGTCGTCCCGGCCGTTTTCGCCTGGGGCGCGGGCGCGTGCCTTGGCGTTTTATCGCTGACGGGGAAATTCATCGCCCGCCGCCCGGCGCAGCGCGTCGCCTTTGCGCCGTTCCTTTTTGTAGGCCTTATCGCAGGGCTTTACTGGCTGCGCTTTCGCCCATTTTAGCCGTTATGCGGCTCCGACTTTAAATGACGCGCCGCTTCGTGCGGATGGTGGCGAAACGGATGTCGCGCCTCTTCTCGTAAAGGGTTGCTTTTACGATGTATACGCGTAAAGATTTTTTTCACGCGTCCGATTTCCCGGTCAATGTGTGAGTGTGTCGTCGTGCCACGTAATTCGGCCTTTTTCATGTGATCCCCACGATCACGGCGTGATGACACAGGCACGACATCCGAAATTTTTCCCTTCAGGCCCATATTGATCATCATTTCACCGACTGGGACCGAGATCATCTGTTCTTTCAGTGCATCCAGTCTTTGTCCCAAGGTGCCCTTCAGAATACTTTTGTTATCTTTCATCTGCGTTGGCGTCATAACACGGTCAAAGTGGCCGTTCCTGCCGTTTCTAATAAGGGAGACCATATTTGACGCACCGGTCAGCAAAGTTAAGCGCAACCCTTCCGGCGACCCAGCAACATAGTGCGCCAGTTCATTGTCGGGCAATGCATGAAGGATAACTTTACGAGCTTCCTGGAGATAGGCCTGGGTACATAATGCATTGAAGGTGATGTCAGTGCGCGCAGCAAGAATCTCAGCATGCTGGCCGGAGATATGCGTTTTGTGTACGAGCTCACGCATTTCATGTGCTTTATCGGCCAAACCATTGCTGTCCAGGTACTTGGCCATGGCAAGGCCGTACCTTTTAATCATGGCAACCCACGTACCCGGCTCCATCTGCCCGAAGCCGGTTGCGCCGCGCTGCCCCGTCTTTTTATTGAAATAGGCGATAGAGGCGCGCCAGCCAGATTCGCCGCGCGTGACGTTAAGGATCAAAACATCCGAGAAAGGTTCTTTCACGCCTGGAATCGTAAACCCGCCAGCAAGCCGAATGGCGCGCGCAACATTAGGGCTCAAAGACTCGTGCGCGTTGAACAAATAGGTATGACTCAAGACATCGCGCACTTGATCCTGCGTTGCATGATTGGCGGCCAACGCTCGCGCCAGCGCCAAATCCGCGGCTTCCAGCGCGAGATCTTCTGTATTGGCGAGAGGGTCATCGATCTCCTCCCGATAGGAAGCTTGATGCCCGCGCAGGTCGGCGATGGCTTCGGCTTCAACACGGTTCTGAAAGGAATCGCCCCTCGAATAAACGCCCCTTGATTGAATGATACGCATCGACCAGTCATCGATGGCCTGCCCCACCTTGGGGTCATCATCTGCCAGAATGGCCAAAGCGACAATGTCTTCAGGCTGCAGCTTGCCGAATATGATGTGCGCTTTTTCCGAAGCACCCGCGGAAGCAAGCGACGCCTTATGGCCAGAAATATGATTGATAACAAACTGTGCGGCTTCCGCGCCACCGATTTGCACCGCATGCCATATGTTGCGTACGGCAAGGGTGGCTTGGTTGCCGTTGACGCCATCAAGTGCATCCTGCTGTTCGGTGTAGGCCCGCAGCACCATTAGTTGCCGCGCCATCCTGTCATACTGCGCGTCGGTAAAACTCGCCGCACCGAAGCGCGCCTTTAGGGCTTGTACGGCGGGCTGAATTTCAGGCCGCGTAATTTCGTCCTGCGCATGGCGGAACAAAGTACTGTTAAGGCCTCTGCTGACTGTATTCGTGGCGTTCATGGCGGCAGGCAATGCTTGAGGAAGCTCAGCTTGCAGCACAAAAAGCGACAGGGAGGCAGAAGTCAAAACGCCCGCGCCCAGCCACGCCAGACGCTTGGCTGCCATTCTTGCGCGAATGGAAAGGGGCAGCGCTTTCTGTTTTTGCTTTCTTCCTTTTATGGCCGTTTTCTCGGCATCGAGCGCTTCATTATAATTTTTCTTAAGGATTTTGACGACGGCGTCTCTCTCTTTTTTCCGTTTCTTTCTTTCGATGGCGTTTTCGCGTGCCTTCCGGGCATTGTCGGCTCTTTTCTGCGCTCTCTTCGCTTGATTATCGGCACGCTTGACGGCAGCGGCGGCCTTTCTTTTATTTCTTCTCTCCCGACGAATGGCGGCCTTGGCATTTTTCTTAGCGTTTGCATCAGCCTTCTTTTTTCTTTTGTTTTCGTCACGAGCCGCGTCTTTCACGGCTTTGTCGGCATCTATTTTTGTCGCTTGCGCGGGCGCCGTGGAACGTGCGCGCCAGCTCCATCTCCATTTCTGTTTAGAGCGGCGCAACCGCGTCCTCCCCCTAGAGCGGGGTCGCGGTGCCGGGGCGGGCTTTCCTTCTGTACTCGGCGGCGCATAAGCGGATTTGACCGGATCCTGGCCGGAAGGCGACTCCTCAAGCGGCTCGGATGGCGAAGCGGCCCGGCGCGGTCGAGTGATGCGCAGACTGCCCTCATCCTTACGCGGTATTGTGTATTCGTCTACGGGCCGTTTCGCCATTTTCTTTCCTAAAATGTTTCCCGCGCCATGTGGCGCGGCTCATATCTTGGTACTTATCCAATTTTGTGGGCTTCGGTTGCCCGCTGCCCATATTCCTTGGGCACGCGGCGAATACACGCCCGCAACGCGGCTTTATTGCGTCCGTCGATTTCAGCGCAGGCGATTTCCTGTTTTACATTGTGAAGCCGCTGTAAAACGCGATCAGCAGACTTGGGGTACGCATGCATATAGTGGGCTATGCCCAGCGCCGCCACTAAATCGAGCGAGGACTTAACAATAGTGCCGATGGCGCCATTTGTTTCCATAATTCTATCCTTTTGGAAAATCGTTCCTTAAATCCGCGCGCACTTTATCACAAAAATTTCGTTAAAATGCTTTC
>JAGWKW010000157.1 GCA_028865155.1 Alphaproteobacteria bacterium | reverse complement strand
GTCGATCCGCAGGGCAGTCCGCCGCCGCAACCCATCGTCACGGTCGGCGTACAGCTTTTGCTGTCCGAAGAATTGCGCAGCGGCATCGATGTCGAGGAAGGCGGATAAGAATGTTGAAGGCTATTGTTCATTTTTCGCTCAAATATCGCGGCGTGGTTCTGGCGCTGGCCTTGGTGCTGCTGGGTTACGGTTTTTATGACCTTCGCCAGGCGCAATATGACGTCTTTCCCGAATTCGCGCCGCCGCAGGCGGTGATCCAGACCGAAGCGCCGGGCCTGTCGCCGGAACAGGTTGAGATGCTTGTTACCCAACCGATCGAGAACGCTGTCAACGGTGTTTCCGGCATTCGGGCGCTGCGTTCTCAGTCCATTCAGGGGCTTTCCGTCATTCAGGTCGTCTTTGGCTTGCACAGTGATATATATCGTGACCGGCAGATCGTCGCCGAGCGGCTAACGACCGTAGCGGGCAATTTGCCGCAGGGCGTCAATCCTCCCATATTAACGCCGCTCACATCTTCGATCAGCATCATGTATGGCATCGGACTGACCTCCGACAAGCTGACGCCGATGCAGCTGCGCACGCAAGCCGATTGGGTGGTTAAACAACGTTTGCTGGCCGTGCCGGGCGTGGCGAAAGTCGCCGTTTTCGGCGGCGATGTGCGCCAATTGCAAATCCAGATTCTGCCGGACAAATTGCGCTATTACAATCTGTCGTTCGAGGATGTGGTGGCCGTTGCCCGCAAGGCAACCGGCATTGAAGGCGCGGGATTTATCGACACGCCCAATCAGCGCATAACCCTTCAGACCTATGGACAGATGTCAACGCCGGAGCAATTGGCGAGAACGCCTATCGTGCGCGGCTCGGATGAATCCGTCAGCCTCAATATCACGCTCGGCGACGTGGCCAAAATCGCCGAAGCACCCGCGCCGCCGATCGGCGCGGCCACGGTCATGGGCAAAAACGGCATCATCATGCTGGTGTCGTCGCAATATGGCGCGAACACGCTTGAACTGGACCATAAAATCGAAGCGGCGATGGCTGAATTAAAACCGGCTCTTGAAACGCAAGGCATTACGGTCAATGAGAACATTTTCCGCCCGGCTCACTTCATCGAAGTCGCTCTTGGCAATGTTCGGAACGCGCTTCTGATCGGCGCTGCCTTGGTCATAGCCGTTTTGTTCCTGTTCCTGAACAATGCGCGTACCGCCTTGATCTCGGCGGCGGCCATTCCCTTGTCGTTGCTGACGGCGGCATCCGTGCTGCATTATTTTGGTCTGAGCCTCAACACCATGACATTAGGCGGACTGGCCATCGCCATCGGCGAAGTCGTCGATGACGCGGTGATCGATGTTGAAAACATCCTGCGCCGGTTGCGTGAAAACCGCGCGCTCGGCAATCCCAAATCGCGCTTGCGGACCATGCTGGATGCTTCGCTTGAGGTGCGCAGTGCCGTGGTCTTTGCCACTTTCGCCGTGGTGCTGGTGTTCGTGCCCGTCATGACCATAGGCGGCCTCGGCGGCAGTTTGTTCGCTCCCCTGGGATTTGCCTATATCGCCGCTATTTTAGCCTCGCTTGCGGTGGCGCTGACCGTAACTCCGGCGCTATGCATGCTGTTTCTCCGCGCCAACGGAGCGCATGGTGAAACGCGCCTTGTTCTCTGGTTGAAAACTGCATATCGCAGATGGCTGGAGGCCGTAGAGCGTGCGCCGCGTTCATTGATTGTTGCTGCCGTCCTTTTGACGATGGCAAGTCTTGTATCGCTTCCGTTTATGACGGGAGAGCTTATCCCCGAATTGCAGGAAGGGCATTACATCGTGCGCATGATGGCCATTCCCGGCACTTCATTGCAGGAAACCATCCGGATCGGCGATCAGGTGACCAAGGCGCTGCTCAAACTTTCTTTCGTGCGCTCGGTGACACAGCAGGCCGGACGCGCCGAGCTTGGCGACGATACGACCGGCACCAATTACAGCGAGTTTCAGGTCGATCTGAAGCCGCTAACCGGAGACGCTGCGGAACAAGCACCGCTTGAAATCAAGAAAGCGCTGGCGGTGTTTCCCGGCGTCAATTTTGCGGTCAATTCTTTCCTTGCCGAACGCGTCGATGAAACCATCTCCGGCTATACGGCAGGTGTCGTTCTTAATATCTATGGCAACAACCTTGATGCCCTGGACAAGGCCGCAGGTGAAATCATGCCCATCATCCAGTCTTTGCGCGGGGCCGCCGACGTGCAGATGCAGTCGCCGCCTGGAGCGCCGCAGCTTACCATTCGCCTGCGTGAAAAAGACCTCAAATACTGGGGATTCGATCCGGCGGATGTGCTTGGTGCCGTGCGCACGGCCTATCAGGGCGATACGGTCGCGCAAATATACGAAGGCAATCAGGTTTATGATGTCACCGCCATTCTGGCGCCTTCGGTGCGGCAGGATGTTACGCAGGTCGGCGATTTGCCTTTGCGCAGTCCATCGGGTTCCTATGTCAAACTCTCGCAACTTGCGGATATACAAGAAACCTCCGGCCGCTATGTGATCCTGCACGACGGAGCGCGGCGCGTGCAGACGATCACCTTCGATGTCGAAGGACGTGACCAGTCCAGTTTTATCAAGGAAGCGCAGAGGCTGATTGCTGAAAAGGTCAAACTGCCTGCGGGTTCTTACGTTGCTTTCAGCGGCACGGCGGAAGAACAGGCACACGCGCGCGATACTCTTATTCTACACAGCCTCATTGCTTTGAGCGCCATTATCGCGCTTCTTTCCATCGTCATGGACAACCGCCAAAATTTGTTTCTGGTTTTGATCAATCTTCCCTTCGCGCTGGTCGGCGGTGTGCTGGCCGTTTGGATGACGGGCGGCGTGCTTGCGCTCGGTGCAATGGTGGGATTCGTAACGTTGTTTGGCATCACGTTGCGCAACTCGGTCATGATGATCTCGCATTATGAGCATCTTGTGGCCGTCGAAGGCCAGATGTGGAATCTGGAAACTTCTTTGCGTGGCGCATCGGAACGCTTGCTGCCGATCCTGATGACAGCCACCGTCACGGCACTCGGCCTCTTGCCGCTTGCTCTTGGTTCCGGCGGTGCTGGCCGGGAAGTCGAAGGTCCGATGGCAACCGTTATTCTGGGCGGACTCGTTACTTCCACGACTCTTAATCTACTGGTTCTGCCCGCGCTGGCATTGAGATATGGGCGGTTTGGAGAAAAGGCGGAAACAAACGATGATTGAACGGTACCTTAGAAAAGGCAACATAAGAGAAGTTCTGTTTCGTATTAGCGTCTCGCTAAAAGGTCTTGATGCCGTTCTCGAAATCATCAGCAGCACGCTGCTTTGGATATTCGGTCCCGACTCGATTGGGAACGCTGTCGCCTTCCTGACACAGAACGAATTGCACGAAGATCCGCGTGATCTTATCGCCAATTTTGCCGTCAAGGTTGCGACGCATCTGTCGCTCGGTACTGAACATTTTGTGGCTTTCTATCTTCTATGTGACGGACTTATCAAAGTTCTGCTGGTAGCGACCTTGCTCCGCCACAAACTGTGGGCTTATCCGGCAGCCATGGTTGTTTTTGCCTTGTTTATTACTTACCAGTTTTATCGGTTCACTTTTACCCACGGCATTGGGCTTCTCATTCTTAGCGGATTCGACGTGTTCCTGATCGGTCTTATTTGGCTTGAATACATAGCTCTGAAGCGCCGCAAATATACGATTGGAGTAACTAACGTTGTGCCGTGATCCACTTGAACGAATGGTCGATTACGAAGCCGATCAACGCTCCGATGCCGAGGATCACGGCAAAGCCGCCTTTCCAGCGATTGGCCATGCGGTCGAGCATGTCGAGGCGCGTATCGATGCTGTCGATCTTTGCTTTCATGTCGTTCGTGGTCGACACAAGCGCAGCGACTTGTCCCTCAAGTCTCCCAATGCTGCGGAAATATTCGGCTTC
>JAGWKW010000156.1 GCA_028865155.1 Alphaproteobacteria bacterium | reverse complement strand
TCGGCTACCGCTTTGCGGACGACGAAGAAGGCCTGTTCGAAGAAGTGAGCCGCCTTATGGACCTGGCGCACGGTACGCTCGAAAAGAAACGCGTCTTCGTCAATGAAATGCTGGAACGCGGCCTTTACCCCTATACCAAACGTTATCTGCACGATCTGCGCAACCATTTCAGCACGATCGGCGTCAATGGCATCAACGAAATGGTGCGCAATTTTTCGGAAGACGCCTATGACGTCAGCAAGCCCAAAGGCATCGCTTTGAGCCTGCGCCTGCTCGATCATATGCGCGCGCGGCTGCGTTCATATCAGGAAGAGACCGGCAATCTGTACAATCTCGAAGCCTCTCCCGCGGAAGGCGCTACCTACCGCTTCGCCAAGGAAGACCATAAACGCTTCGACGGTATCCTGCAGGCCGGAACGTATCCCAACATCTATTACACCAACAGCAGCCAGCTTCCCGTCGATTACACCGAAGATCCGTTCGAAGCGCTCGACAAGCAAAACCGCCTGCAATGCAAATATACGGGCGGCACGGTCTTGCATCTTTATATGAGCGAGCGGCTCGACTCGGCCAAATCGTGCAAGCAGCTTGTCCGCAACGTTCTGGAGAATTACCAGATCCCCTACATCACGATCACGCCGGTCTTTTCGGTCTGCGATACGCACGGCTATCTGAACGGCGAACAACCCGCCTGCCCGCATTGCGGCAAGGAAACGCAGGTCTGGACGCGCGTGATGGGCTATTTCCGCCCCGTGGCAGGATTCAATATCGGCAAGAAAGGCGAACATAACGAGCGCACGCATTTCACCGAAACGGCGGCGCAAGCCCATGCCTGCTGCGGCTGACGCGGCGGCAATGCCAGATATCCACGACATCACGCCGTTCACGCTGCTCGACTATCCGGACGAGCTGGCCTGCATCGTCTGGTTCGCCGGATGCAATTTACGCTGCGTCTATTGCCACAATCCCGGCATCGTCCATGGCAAGGGTAAATTCGGCGCCGAAGACTACGAAGCCTTCCTGCACCAGCGCCGGGGCAAGTTAAGCGGCGTCGTCCTGTCGGGCGGCGAACCGACTTTATGCGCGCGCCTGCCTTCATACGCGCGCACCGCGAAAGAGATGGGCTTCAAAATCAAGCTCGACACCAACGGCACGCGCCCGCGCATGATCGAACACCTGCTCGACGAAAAACTGGTCGACTATGTCGCGCTCGACTTCAAATGCCCGCCGCATCTGGGCAAAGCGCTGCTCGGCACGGCGAAATTCATGCCCTTGTTCGCGCAATCTTTGCGCCTGCTGATCGAACGGCAGTCGGACATCAGGCTTGAAATCCGCACGACCTTCCACGGCGACCATATGCACGAGTCCGACCTTGCGCAGATGGCCGAAACGCTCGACGCGCAAGGCTATAAGGGCGTTTACTATGTGCAGAACATCGTTTCGACCGGTGATAAAACGCTGGGCAACATCGCGCCCCCGTCGCGCCTGCCTGCCGCCGCGCCGTATGCGGAAAATTTCACCGTCGATTTCCGCAACTTCCCGGCGCAGGAAGTAAGCATGCGGAACGGAGATTTGTGAGAGATTTGGTCGTGTTGGAAAAAGTGGTGGGCGCTACAGGGATTGAACCTGTGACCCCTTCCATGTCAAGGAAGTGCTCTCCCGCTGAGCTAAGCGCCCACTTTCAGGTTGCGGGTGTATAGGATTTTGCTACGCTTTGGGCAAGCCAAAAATAGAATCCTCTTTATTCGGGCGTTATTTAACGATGCAACATGCGCTTCAATTCGCGGAAAGCCCCGTGCCGCAACGCCTTCCTTTCGCCGATTATGCGCTTCCCGCGCGCGAATGGAACGGCATCGTGCTGGTCGGCGAAGCGCCGGGCGCGGAGGAAGCGCGGCTGGGCAAACCCTTTGTCGGGCGCAGCGGCCAATTGCTCGACAAAATCCTCGAACGGGCTGAAATCAACCGCACCGCCTGCCTTGTCGCCAATGTGTTCCGCTATCAGCCGCCCGGCAACAAGGTTGATCATTTCTTCATCTCGCGCCGCGCCGCGCAGACGCGAAACATCCCTATTGCCGAGAAGTTCGGCAAATTCGGCTCCACCTTTTGCCGCACCGATTTTGCCCGCGAGATCGAACATCTAGCCGCCACGCTCGCCGCCCAACGGCCAAAAATCGTCATAGCGCTGGGGCGCACACCGATGTGGGCGCTGACCGGGGAAAACGGGCTGCTCGACAAAGTCGGCAACCCCTTGCCCTGCCGCCTGTTTCCATCAGTCAAGGTTATCCCAACTTTTCATCCGAGCTTCATTCTGCGCGGCAATTGGAGCCTGCAAGATCAATGGCTTGCCCATTTCCAGCAAGCCCTGGAATATGCCATTTAACATCAATGTCTTAGCGAAAAAGAGCGCGTAAATCTGTAACAAAAGCGAAAAAGTAAAGGAATCCTTGCCTTTGGCGTTAACAAACGTGTAGTTTTCGAATTTACGGTCGCTCGTGAACCCTTGCCTTCGCGCGTCTCCGTTATAATAAAAAACTCAGGAGAGACCGCGTGACGACGCCCAAGCAACCTTTGTCGAACCACGAGCCCTATCGCGAAAATATCATTCAGTCCTGCGAGATCGAAGCCTCGGACGTCAATGCCGCGCCGGGCAAGCCTGTCACGCCCCTGCTCGACAAGGTCAATATCCCCGAAGATCTGCGCAAATTGAGCCCGGAACAGCTTCCGCAACTGGCGGACGAGCTGCGCGCCGAAACCATCGACGCCGTGTCGGTCACGGGCGGGCATCTGGGTGCGGGCCTCGGCGTGGTCGAGCTGACCACGGCCTTGCATTACGTTTTCAGCACGCCTGAAGACATCCTGATCTGGGATGTCGGGCATCAGGCCTATCCGCACAAGATTCTGACCGGTCGCCGCGACCGTATCCGCACCCTGCGCCAAGGCGGCGGGCTGTCGGGCTTCACCAAACGGGCCGAAAGCGAATATGACGCATTCGGCGCGGCGCATAGCTCGACCTCCATTTCGGCGGCGTTCGGCTATGCCATCGGCCGCGATCTTAAGAAGAAAAAAAACAACGTCATCGCGGTGATCGGCGACGGTTCGATCAGCGCAGGCATGGCCTATGAAGCGCTGAACAACGCGGGCGCGTCGAATTCGCGCCTGATCGTGATCCTGAATGACAACGACATGTCGATTGCGCCCCCGACCGGCGCTATGAGCGCATACCTGTCGCGCATCGTGTCGTCGAAGGAATATCGCGGCCTGCGCCATATCGGCAAGGAATTCGCCAAGCTGTTTCCGCGCCGCATCCGCGAGGCGGCGCGCAAGGCCGAGCATTACGCCCGCGGCATGGTGACGGGCGGCACCCTGTTCGAGGAACTCGGCTTCTATTACGTCGGTCCCATCGATGGCCACAATCTCGACCATCTCGTGCCGGTGCTCGAAAACGTGCGCGACGACCCGCAGGGCGGCCCGGTCCTGATCCACGTCGTCACGCAGAAAGGCTATGGCTACGCGCCGGCCGAGGAATCCGCCGACAAGCTGCATGCCGTGCAGCCGAAATTCAACATCGTGAAGACCGAAGCGGAGAAAGCCGCCGAGAAGGCCGCCGCCGCCGCAAAGCCCAAGCCGCCGACTTACACGAAAGTTTTCGCGCAGGCCCTGATCGCCGAGGCCGAGCACGACGACCGCGTCGTCGCCATCACGGCTGCGATGCCGTCCGGCACCGGACTCGATATCTTCGGCAAGGAATTCCCGGAACGCACCTTCGACGTCGGCATCGCCGAGCAGCACGCGGTGACCTTTGCCGCCGGCCTTGCCTGCGAGGGATTCAAGCCGTTCTGTGCGATTTATTCGACCTTCCTGCAGCGCGCCTACGACCAGGTCGTGCACGACGTCGCGATCCAGAAACTGCCGGTCCGCTTCATGATGGACCGTGCGGGCCTCGTCGGCGCCGACGGCTGCACGCATGCCGGTTCGTTCGACATGCCCTATCTCGGCTGC
>JAGWKW010000155.1 GCA_028865155.1 Alphaproteobacteria bacterium | reverse complement strand
CGGGATCAAGGCGTTCGCGGATATGCTGGAACGCGTGAAAGAAATTCCGTCCCAGCTTACCCAAATCGAAACCATCAATGCGTGGGTCAATCTTTACATTCGATACGACAAGAAAGAAGCGAAGGATGATCTGCCCCACCGCTCGCTTGAACGGGCGCTTATCGACCGCAAAGGCGTTTGCGACGAAATAGCCCGGCTCAAGCTTTTCGCGCTTGAAGCGCTTGGTTATCAGGAAAACGATATTCGCTGGGTCTCGGAAACATATTACAAGAATGACGTTCGGAACGATCCGGGACATGCGGTTACGCTGGTGCGCATAGGAGACGATCATTGGATTCTGAACGACTGGTCGTCTTCCATAAGGAAATACCGGATCACCGAAAAAAATGCCGCAGATATGATGGACGGCGCCTCGCAAATAGAAAAAGCCTCCACGGAATTAAATATAACCGGGGAAAGCTTTTGGGGGGAACAAGGCCATGCTCTCATGCCTGAGGCTTCTTTCAATTCGAACGAACGCGCGGTTTACGACGTTACGGCACATAACAAGCTGCCGGAAACGGCCATGTCCGAAGCCAGCCGGGAAGCGGAATATAGCGATACGCGCTTGAGCGACACGCCTGACGTTTGGCGGGACGTCGTGCCGATCCTACAATCTGCCGTGATGGCACACCATGAAGTCACGCGAAATGGCCGCCGCGTTGAAAACATCACCTTCTTCAACCGCCCTGAAAAACATCAAGGAGTTTGGGGATTGGTTCGGTCGCTGATACCCGGTTAATGCACCAGGAATTCGCCGCTGCCGTAAGTGAATTCGGCGGGTTTGATAAGGGCGGCGTGGGCGATTTTGACGTGGTAGAGTTTGCCTTCGAGCTTCGTTTCCCAAAAATGCAGGAATTCGTGCAGGACAGGAAAGCGCGGCGCGATGTCGAGTTCCTGCCAGATATAGCTTTGCAGCAATTTCGGATGGTCGGGCATGTGATAGAGGATTTCCGCCGTCGTCAGGCGGTAATCCTGAAGCTGTCTGGCAAAATCGCGGGTGCTATCGGCCAACATACTGACATGATGGCAAAATATCCTGAAAAATCCGTTAATCGGAAGGCCTGAAAAAGGCCTGCGTCCGGTTGAAAAATCGCCATCTTTTACTATATCCTTAACGCTATCGCCTGTATGATGGCGCAACCTCAAAGGCCGGGCCGGCTTGCCGCCCGCGAACCAAGGACATTCCGTGAACAACAATATCGGCAAAAATATCGCGCTTCTGGTCGTCATCGGGCTTTTGCTTGCGGCCCTGTTCAACATGTTCCAGACCGGCGGCGGCATGCAAGGCCAGCCGATGATGCCGTTCAGCGAATTCATGCAGCGCGTCGACGAAGGCAAGGTCGCCGACGTCACGATCACCGACCATAATGTCAGCGGCCATTTGACCGACGGCGGCACGGCCTTTGCGACCTATCTGCCCGACGACGCCACAATCACCAGCAAGCTTCTGGCCCATAACGTCAAGATCGTCGCCAAACCAGTCGACAAGGATGCGCCGACTTTCTGGGGCATCGTCATCAACTGGTTCCCGATGCTGCTTCTGGTTGCCGTCTGGGTGTTTTTCATGCGCCAGATGCAGTCCGGCAGCGGGCGCGCGATGGGCTTCGGGCGGTCAAAAGCGAGGATGCTCAACGAAAAATCGGGCAAGGTCACCTTCGACGACGTGGCGGGCGTCGACGAAGCCAAGCAGGAATTGCAGGAAGTCGTCGATTTCCTGAAAGACCCGCAGAAGTTCCAGAAGCTGGGCGGCAAAATCCCGAAAGGCGTTCTGCTGGTCGGCCCTCCCGGCACCGGCAAGACGCTGATCGCGCGCGCCGTGGCGGGCGAGGCCAATGTGCCGTTCTTCACGATTTCCGGTTCCGACTTTGTCGAGATGTTCGTCGGCGTCGGCGCGAGCCGCGTGCGCGACATGTTCGAACAGGCCAAGAAAAACGCGCCCTGCATCATCTTCATCGACGAAATCGACGCGGTCGGGCGGCATCGCGGTGCAGGCCTTGGCGGCGGCAACGACGAGCGCGAACAGACGCTGAACCAGCTGCTCGTCGAAATGGACGGATTCGAAGCCAACGAAGGCGTCATCCTGATCGCGGCGACCAACCGGCCCGACGTTCTCGACCCTGCCCTGCTGCGCCCGGGCCGCTTCGATCGCCAGGTCGTGGTGCCGAACCCGGACATTCTGGGGCGCGAGAAAATCCTGAAAGTCCATATGCGCAAAGTGCCGCTCGGCCCCGATGTCGACCCGAAGATCATCGCGCGCGGCACGCCCGGTTTTTCAGGCGCGGATTTGCAGAACCTCGTCAACGAAGCGGCTTTGATGGCCGCGCGGGCGAACAAGACTTTCGTCAGCATGGCCGATTTCGAATTCGCCAAGGACAAGGTCATGATGGGCGCCGAACGCCGGTCGATGGCCATGACCGACGACGAGAAGAAGCTGACCGCCTATCACGAAGCCGGCCATGCGCTGGTCGGGCTTAACGTGCCGCAAAGCGATCCGCTGCACAAAGTCACGATCATTCCGCGCGGGCGCGCGCTGGGCCTGACGATGAATTTGCCGGAACGCGACAAATACGGGTCTACCCTGACCGAGCTGACCTCGCGTATCGCGATGATGTTCGGCGGCCGCATCGCCGAGGAGCTGATTTTCGGCAAGGAAAACGTCACCACCGGCGCGTCGAGCGATATCCAGCAGGCAACGAGCCTCGCGCGGCGCATGGTCACCGAATTCGGCATGTCCGACAGGCTGGGCCGCGTCCGCTATACATCGAACGAGCAGGAAGTGTTTCTGGGCATGTCGGTCGCGCAGCAGAAAAACGTGTCGGAGGCGACGGCCGAGCTGATCGACGAAGAAGTGCGCCGCCTGATCGAGGAAGGCGAAGCGACCGCACGCCGCATTCTGACCGAGCATATCGACGATTTGCATAAAGTCGCCAAGGCGCTGCTCGAATACGAAACATTGTCGGGCGATGAAGTCCGCGCGCTTCTGCGCGGCGAAAAAATCATGCGCGACGAAACCCACACGCCTCCGCCCGCCCCTTCGACGGGCAAACGCAGCGGGTCGGTTCCGGCCTCGGCGCCGGCCGATGCGCATGGCGGCCCCTTCACTCCTGCGCCGCAGTCGGCGCGAACCATCGAGACGTAAGCGCGCATGGCGGAAGCAAAAAAAGCGGCCAAAGGTACAGGCGGCAAGCCGAAGAAAAAAGGCGGCAAGGCCAAAACCATTTTGATCATGGTCGCGCTTGGCATCGCTACGCCCTTCATGCTGCCGACCGTCGTTCTTCTTCTGATCGGCATGATCCCGACTTATATCGCTTTTGCCACCGACGACGATCCGCAAAAATCTGGCGCGGTTTCGGTCGGCGCGATGAATTTCGCCGGCGTCGTTCCTTTTATCATCCAGCTATGGCAGCAAGGCCAGACGATCCCCGACGCGTTCCGGATACTTGCCACCGCGAACGACTGGCTGATTATCCTCGGCGCGGCAGGCATCGGGCAGCTGGTCGTCTATGCCGTGCCGCAGGCAATCGCGACACTGACGCTGACGCACGCCGAAACCCGCATCAAGCACCTGAAGAAAAATCTCGAAACGCTGAAAGAATTCTGGGGGCCGGAAGTCGCCACGACCAAACCGATCGACCAGATCGTGCAGGATTAGGCCTGTTTCTTTTCCGTCGCGGCGAAGGCTTCCCCGGCTGCGAATTCGTCGCTTTTCATGCTGTGGCCCATATCCCACAGGCGATCCGCCGTTTCGCGGGCAAGCTTCTTCCATCGTTCGGCCTCGCCTTGCGCCTGCATCGAGTTCTGTTCGAGGTCGGCCGCGCGGCGGCGCCAGAAATCGAGCTGCAAATCCTGCGTCTGCATCTGGGCGCGGATATCGTCGAGCTGGGCGCGCAGATGGGCAATTTGCGCCTCCAGATGCTCGCGCTGGCCCGACAAAAAGGAAAACATCGCCGGGGCTTTGGCCTGAATCTGGCGCGACGATGCCGCGC
>JAGWKW010000154.1 GCA_028865155.1 Alphaproteobacteria bacterium | reverse complement strand
GAAGCCGAATATTTCCGCAGCATTGGGAGACTTGAGGGACAAGTCGCTGCGCTTGTGTCGACCACGAACGACATGAAAGCAAAGATCGACAGCATCGATACGCGCCTCGACATGCTCGACCGCATGGCCAATCGCTGGAAAGGCGGCTTCGCCGTGATCCTCGGCATCGGAGCGTTGATCGGCTTTGTGATCGATCATTCGTTCAAATGGATCACACAACGGTAAAGGAAGTCCCATGCCCTATTTAAGGCTTGTAAGAAAACCGGAAACCATTCCTCCCAATGAGGAAAACAAATCGCACATCATCATCGGATATGCGTTTGTCGCTGTTATCCAGTTTCTTTTCGGACTCAGTGTCGGTTGGCTGATTTGGGGCTGAATTAGAGCATGATTCCGAAACGCTTTAAGACAAAGGCCATCATAAAATACAGAAGGATGGTGACGGCAATCGAAATTGCCATGGCCAGGGCAAAAGGCATACCTGAACGCAACATCATCGGCAGCAGAAGAAACATGGGCAGAGAGGGCAACACATACCAGAATGTCGTTTGAGCATAAGCGGCCAGCCTTTCTGCATCATGTGTATCTCGCCATAGCCAAAGCATTCCCAAAATTGAAATGAGCGGCAGCGAGGCAATAAGTGCACCAAAAGCCGGGCTGCGCTTGGCAATCACGGAAACGGTGGCCACGATGATGGCAGATAAAATCACTTTGACGGCGAAATACATATTGATCCCTCTCGATGCGTCAGTCTAACCGCACGCTCCGTAATCTCAAGGAATTCGTAATGACCGACACCGAGCTGAAGGCCATCGCGGCGCTGGCGATGATGGGGCTAAGGAGAATGCCGAAAAACGGATAAAGCACACCGGCCGCAACCGGGACGCCGAGCGAGTTGTAGATGAAGGCAAAAAACAAATTTTGCCGGATATTGTTCATGATCGCGCGGCTTAAGCGCCGCGCACGGACGATGCCGGTGAGATCACCCTTGATAAGTGTGATTCCAGCGCTTTCCATGGCGATGTCGGTGCCATTGCCCATGGCGATGCCGATTTCGGCGGTGGCGAGAGCAGGAGCATCGTTCACGCCGTCACCGGCCATTGCAACCTTGCGGCCTTTTTTCTGCAAGGCCTGAACGACTTCGGCCTTACGGGCGGGCAGAACATCGGCTTCGATTTCGTCGATGCCGAGCTTTCGGGCAACCGACTGTGCGGTGGCGCGATTGTCGCCCGTCAGCATGACGATGCTCAATCCTTCCTGACGCAACAGCTTGATCGCTTCCGGCGTCGTTTGCTTGATCGGATCGGCCACGACGACGATACCTGCCGGTTGATGATCGACGGCCAGCAGCATGGCCGTCTGCCCTTCGTTGCGGAACGGCTGCGCCAGAGTTTCAAGTTCCTCCGGCGCGACATTCAATGATCGCAAAAGGGCTTTGTTGCCGAGCGCGATCTTTTTGCTGTCGATTGTCCCCGTAACACCCTTGCCGGTGAGGGATTGAAAATCCGTTGCCACCGGCAATTCGATTTTTTTATCCTCCGCGCCGCGCACGATTGCTGCCGCCAATGGATGCTCGCTACCGCGTTCGAGACCGGCGGCCAAGCGGAGCAACGCCGCTTCGTTAAAGCCCTTCATCGGCACCAGACTAACGAGCTTGGGCCTGCCTTCGGTCAAGGTTCCGGTCTTGTCGATAACTAGCGTATCGACTTTCTCGAAAGTTTCGAGCGCGGCGGCATCGCGGATCAGGATACCGGCGCGGGCCGCGCGTCCGGTTCCGGCCATGATCGAAACCGGCGTGGCAAGGCCGAGCGCACAAGGGCATGCAATAATCAGGACGGCGATGCCGTTCAACACGGCATAGGCCAATTTCGGCTCCGGCCCCCAAAGCCACCATGCCAGCGCCGTTACGACCGCTACACCCACGACAACCGGCACGAAATATCCTGAAACG
The DNA here is from genome assembly GCA_028865155.1 of Alphaproteobacteria bacterium. Taxonomy (GTDB): domain Bacteria; phylum Pseudomonadota; class Alphaproteobacteria; order UBA9219; family UBA9219; genus CAIXLI01. Next base: position 2,083 of record JAGWKW010000154.1, on the reverse strand, counting down.
ACATCGGCCATCCGCTGGATCGGCGCACGGCTGCGCTGGGCTTTCGCCACCATCGCCGTGATTTGCGCCAGCATGGTATCGAGGCCGACGCGCTCGGCCCGCATGACAAGACTTCCGGTGCCGTTCAGGGTTGCGCCCGTCACTTTGTCGCCCGGATTCTTTTCGACCGGCATGGATTCGCCGGTCAGCATGGATTGATCGACGGCGCTCGCGCCTTCGGTCACGACGCCATCGACCGGAATTTTCTCGCCGGGGCGTACACGCAAGACATCGCCAGCCTTGACTTCGCTCACCGGCACGTCGGCTTCGGTGCCGTCAGGCTTGATGAGCCGCGCCATTTTGGGGGCCAGATCGAACAAGGCCCGCAAGGCACTGTTGGTTTGTGACCGCGCCCGCAATTCGAGAACCTGACCGAGCAGCACGAGGGCCGTGATCGTGGCAGCGGCCTCGAAATAAACCTCCGGCACCTTGCCGTCCGTGAATGCCTGGAACCAATCGGGAAACAATGTGACGGCGAGGCTGTAGAGATACGCCACGCCGACGCCGAGGCCGATCAGCGTGAACATATTGAGGCTGCGGTTGAGAACGGATTTCCAGCCGCGCTCGAAGAATGGCCATGCGCCCCACAGAACCACGGGCGTAGCCACGGCAAGCTGTATCCACCGGCCTGTACCGCCATTCAACATCATATGCAACGAAAGCGCGAAATGCGCCGCCATAACGGCGGCCAGCAATGGCAGAGACAATATAACCGCGACCCAGAGACGCCGTGTCATATCGATCAATTCAGGATCGGGCTTGTCGGACAGCGCGACCGTCACCGGCTCCAGCGTCATGCCGCAGATCGGGCAATGCCCCGGCCCTGCCTGCCGCACCTGCGGGTGCATGGGACAGGTGTAAATTGTACCCTCACCGACAGGCGGCATGGTATCATGATGCATATCATGATGATCGTGATGGCAATGTTCCATTGTTAACCTCTTACCGGAATGGCCATATCAGGAAATCAATCTGCCAATAATCGACGCCGACGGCTACTACGCCGAAGATGAGCTGCAACCATGATGCCAACATAAGTTGGGAAGAACGGGCTTCACCTACCCGTGCGGCGAAATACAAGCCGGTTATCCCGGCAACGATGAGGATCAGCTCGATAAAGAGGGTCATATGGATGAGATGCATCGCCGTTCACTCCTACTCCTTATATTTCACTTTTTCTCCAAACCGCCCATATCGCAGTGCAAGCGCGGGTAGAACCAGTAGATTAAGGGTCGTGGAAGTAACGAGTCCACCCAGAATAACGGTTGCCATCGGGCCTTCGACTTCACGGCCTGCACCGCCGGAACCAAGGGCAAGCGGCAAGAGGCCAAGCGCCGTGACGGTGGCCGTCATCAAGATCGGCAACAGACGTTCCGATGCGCCACGTAAAGAAGTTGCCAGGTTCCACGGCTGGCCCTCGACGACCACAAGATGCTCGTAATGCGAGATCATCATCACCGAGTTGCGCAGCGTGATACCGAACAGAGTCACAAACCCGACCATTGCGCCAAGTGCAAGCACACCACCCGTCATCCAAACGGCCAGTATGCCGCCGACCAGCGCGAAGGGAAGATTGATCAAAACCAAAAACAGATTTTGGCGGTTGTCCATGACGATGGAAAGAAGCGCGATAATGGCGCACAAAGCAACGAGGCCGTGCATAACAAGAGTATCGCGTGCGTGCGCCTGTTCTTCCGCCGTGCCGCTGAAAGCAACGTAGGAACCCGCAGGCAATTTGACCTTTTCGGCAATCAGCCTCTGCGCTTCCTTGATAAAATCGGACTGGTCACGTCCTTCAACATCGAAGGTGATCGTCTGTACGCGCCGCGCTCCGTCGTGCAGGATCACATAGCGGCCGGAGGTTTCTTGTATATTCGCAAGTTGCGAGAGTTTGACATAGGAACCCGATGGGCTGCGCAAAGGCAAATCGCCGACCTGCGTAACATCCTGCCGCACCGAAGGCGCCAGAATGGCGGTGACATCGTAAACCTGATTGCCTTCGTATATTTGCGCGACCGTATCGCCCTGATAGGCCGTGCGCACG
>JAGWKW010000153.1 GCA_028865155.1 Alphaproteobacteria bacterium | reverse complement strand
CAATCCTGCGGCCCTTCCAGCGCGGCGATGGAGGCAACCTGTATCGGCGTGAAGGTGCCGTAGTCGTTATAGCCCTTGATGCGGCCCAGCGCATTAACCAGCGTTTTATTGCCGACCATGAAGCCGACGCGCCAGCCCGCCATGTTGTAGCTTTTGCTCATCGTGAAGAATTCGACCGCGACGTCTTTCGCGCCCGGCACCTGCATGATGCTCGGCGCTTTCCAGCCGTCGAAACAGATGTCGGCATAGGCGAGGTCATGGACGACATAGATGCCGTATTCTTTTGCCAGAGCCACGATGCGCTCGAAAAAATCGAGCTCGACGCATTGCCCGGTCGGGTTGGCGGGGAAATTCAAAATCAGCATCTTGGGCTTCGGGATCCGCGAACGGATGGCTTTTTCAAGCTCGGCGAAGAAATCGACGCCCGGAACCAGCGGCACCTGCTGGATATCCGCGCCCGCGATGACGGGGCCGTAGATATGGATCGGATAGCTGGGACACGGAACCAGAACGCTGTCGCCCCTGTCGAGCGTCGCCAGCATCAGATGCGCGATGCCTTCCTTGGAGCCGATCGTGACGATGGCCTCGCGGTCGGGATCGAGATCGACGTCGTAGCGCGTTTTGTACCAGTTGCAGATCGCGCGGCGCAGGCGCGGAATGCCTTTGGATACGGAATAGCCGTGCGTGTCGGGACGCTGCGCGGTCTCGCATAATTTGGCGACGATATGCGGCGGGGTCGCGCCGTCGGGGTTGCCCATGCCGAAATCGACGATGTCTTCGCCGTGCCTGCGCGCCGCCATCTTGAGTTCGGATGTGATGCTGAAAATATAGGGGGGAAGCCGCTCGACGCGGGAAAAATCGGACGGAAGTTCCGTCATGGGTCACCTGTCACGTAAGCGCCGGGATACGTCCCAGCGACGCGCCGCGTTCTTTTTACGCGAGTGCGCCAAGGCTAACGCGCTTTGCGCCCGATTGGCAACGGGGTTTTTACGAGGTACAAAATGGCAATGACCGATCAGGAAAACGCTTATGCCGCCTATGAACGCGGCGTCGCCCTCCAACAGGCCGGAAAACCGGGCGAAGCCGTCGCGGCGTGGTGGCAGGCGGTGCGGCACGATCCGGCCCATGCGGCGGCGTGGGGCAATCTTGTTCTCGGCCTCGCGATGCTTGGCGATGAAGGCCGCGCGTTCGATGCTTGCCGCGAAGCTTTGGCGCATCATCCGCGCGACATGGCCCTGCTGCGCCACCACGTCAATCTGGCTTACGCTCTCGGCGATCTGGCGGAAGGCGAAAAAGCGAGCCGCATTCTGACCGCGCTTGCGCATGATGACGGTGCGGCATGGCTCAACCGGGGCCGCGTGCTGAAAGAATTGCGCCGCCATGAAGAGGCTGAAGCGTGTTACCGCCATGCGCTTTCCTGCGGCACGCATGAAGAGACAGCGACATTCAATCTCGCCGCACTGCTTTTGCAGCAAGGCAAGTGGCGCGACGGGTTCGCGGCTTACGAAGCGCGACTGAAACTCCCCGGTACCGTGGCCTGCCCGTGGGATGTGCCGCGCTGGACGCCGGACACGGCCTCGGGCAGCAAGATTTTACTGTGGAACGATCAGGGGCTTGGCGATGCCATCATGTTCGCGCGTTTCGCGCCGTTGCTCGCCACGCGCGGCTGCCGGCTTTTCGCCTGCGTCCAGCAGCCGCTTAAAAGTTTGTTCGCAACCGTTCCCGGCATCGAGGCCGCGTTCGATCTAACCGACGCACCACAGCCGATGGACGCCGCCTTGCCTTTGGCAAGCCTGCCTTATGCGCTCGGCCTCGACAACGTCGATGTCTGGAACGGCCCTTATCTGCGCGTGCCGGAACCGTCTTCTTTTTGTTTGCCGCCGCGCACCGACGATACGCGCCGCATCGGCCTTGTCTGGGGCGGCAATGCCGCCCACATCAATGACAGAAACCGCAGCATGCAACTTGCCGATCTGGTACCCCTGTTTGGCATTCCCGGCATCGAATGGTTCAGCCTGCAACAGGGCGACAGGAAAGCGGAATTGACCGATTATCCGGCGCAGGATTTATCCGAACATTTGAACAGCCTGTCCGACACGGCGGGCATTCTGTCCCAGCTCGATCTGCTGATTTCGGTCGATACCGCGCCCGCGCATCTGGCCGGGGCGTTGAATCTGCCGGTACGGGTTTTGCTGCCTGCGATTGGCTGCGATTGGCGGTGGGGAAGCGAAGGCGATAGGACTTTCTGGTACCCGTCCATGCGCCTGTTCCGTCAGGCGCAGCCGCGCAACTGGACGCCGTCCGTTGCCGCGATTAAGCAGGAACTCGAACGGAGTTAACCCGCCCTGCCCGCCTTGCGGCGCAGATCGCGCTTCATGATGTACCATTGCTGGGCGATGCCGATCAAGTTGCTCCACGTCCAGTAGATCACCAGCCCCGCGGGCATGTGCGCCAGCATGAAGGTAAAGATGATCGGCATGAACATGAACATGCGCGCCTGAGATTTGTCCGGCGGCTGCGGCGACATTTTCTGCTGCAGGAACATGCTGCAACCCATCAGGATCGGCCACGCGCCAAGCTGCAAAAGCGCGGGAGGCGTGAAATGCAGCAGGCCGAATAGGTTGAACAGCGACGTAGGGTCTGGTGCCGACATGTCGTGAATCCAGCCGAAGAACGGCGCGTGCCGCATTTCGATATTGACGTACAGGACTTTATACAAGGCGAAGAAGATCGGAATTTGCACCAGCGTCGGCACGCAGCCCGACATCGGGCTGACTTTTTCGCGCTTGTAAAGCTCCATCATCTCCTGGCTCTGGCGCATCTTGTCGTCGGCGAAGCGTTCCTGGATGGATTTCAGCTCCGGCTGCAGCGCCTTCATGCGCGACATCGAATGATAGGATTTGAGCGACAAAGGCAAAGTCGCGAGTTTGAGCAGAACGGTGAACAGCAGAATGGCGATGCCGGTATTGCCGACGACGCCCGACAGCCATTCGAGCAAGTACAAAAACGGCTTGGTCAGGAAATAGAACCAGCCGAAGTCAATGGCTTTGTCGAAATGCGGAATGTCGTATTTGTCCGCATAGCTGTCGAGCAAATTGACCTGCTTCGCGCCCGCGAACAGATGAACAGCGTGCGCCGCGCTTGCGCCCGGCGCGATCGTGATCGGGCTACCGCGGAAATCGCTTTGGAAAAAGCCCATCTTGGCATTTTCCTCGCCGTCGCGGTTATAGGCGAATTCGGCCGTGATCTTTTCGTCCTGCGGCGGGATCATCGCCACCAGCCAGTATTTGTCGGTGATGCCGAGCCAGCCACCTGTGCTGTCTTCCGTCTTTTTACCGTCGTCGATGAGCGATGCGTATTTATATTCCTCAAGCGTGCCGTCGAGGACACCCAAACCGCCTTGCAGAACGATTGAGCGCGCAAGCGGCGGCGATTCCCCCTGCCGCGCGACGAGGCCGAACGGATACAGGGTCACGGATTTGCCGCTGGCGTTGGCGACGCGGTCGGTCACAGTGAACATGTAGTGGTCGTCGACCGCGATCGTACGGACAAAAGTCAGTCCTTTGCCGTCACTCCACGTCAAGGTCACGGGGTGGCTGGGCGACAGTTTCGTGCTGTCGGCTTCCCACATCGTATCGTCGCCGGGCATCGGCAGCGCAGCATCGTCGGACAGCCAGCTGAACTCGGCATAATAGGCAAGATGCGGCGCGGCCGACCCCGACGGCGACAACAGCGTGATCGGCGGCGAATTCTTGTCTTCGGTTTCGCGGTAGCGCGACAGCAGCAGATCGTCGAACCGCGCGCCGCGCAGGTCAATGGAACCGGACAGTGCAGGCGTGTCGATCGTTACGCGCGAGCTGCCTTTCAGTATCTCCGCGCGCGGGCGCAACCCTTCGGTTTTCTGCGTCGCGGCCATGGCCGTCGGGGGCACCTGCTTTATGACCTTGTGGGCGACGGCATAGGCGCGTTCTGCTTCCTGTTGCGGCTTGACATAAAAGTACTGAAAGCCCAGCAGGATGGCCATCGACAGGATGATGGCGA
>JAGWKW010000152.1 GCA_028865155.1 Alphaproteobacteria bacterium | reverse complement strand
GATCTGTGCCATTTGCAGCAGGCATTTGTTCGCCACCGCCAGAAACGGGTTCTGGATGATGTTATCGCTGGTGGTCTTGACGACAGGGCCGCGTTTCTTGATCTCGGCCTCGGCATCGACCCACCGGCACCACACCACCGCATAGCGGGCGAGCGCACCGGCATCGAGTTCCGTCATCACGCCATAGCGTGCCAGCGTTTTTGCCAGTTCCGTGAACTTGGCCTTGGCACGGTCATCAAGATGCGACGGCGGTTCGGGGATGGTCACCGGCGGCTTTGGCTCTTTTTTGTTCAACCGACCGGGCCGCGCCGTTCCCTTGACCAGCTTGAGGTGCGTGGGCAATGGTTTTCCCACCATGATGAACTCCTGCGGCTATGTATCCAATTTAGCCTCCTTGCCCGTGAACTCTTCCCAGCGTTTGACGATGACGTCGCAATATTTGGGGTCGAGTTCGATCAATCGCGCCTGCCGATCCGCTTTTTCACAGGCGATCAGCGTGGTGCCGGAACCGCCGAAGCAGTCCAGAACGATGTCGCGGCTCTTGCTGCTGTTGCGGACGGCGCGTTCGACCAGCTCGACCGGCTTCATGGTCGGGTGCAGATCATTGACGCGCGGTTTGTTGACGAACCAGACATCGCCTTGGTCGCGCGCGCCACACCAGAAACGGTCGATGCCTTGCTTCCAGCCATAGAGGATCGGTTCGTACTGCCGCTGATAATCAGCGCGCCCCAGTGTGAAGGTGTTTTTTGCCCAGATGACGAAGGTCGACCATTTACCACCGGCTTCGACGAAGGCATTTTGCAGCGTGTGAAGCTCGCTCGACGACATGCAGACATAGATCGCGCCTTTGCAGACGGCGAGCATATTGACGCAGACGTCATAAAGAAACTGCTCGAACCCATCGCCGAGATTGTCGTTCAAGATCGCGCGGTTTTTTCCGCGCATCTTGTCCTTGGGCGTATTGGCATAATTGACGTTATAGGGTGGGTCGGTAAAGACCATGTCCGCCAACGCGCCGTCGAGGACTTTTTCGACATTCGCCAGCACCGTGCTGTCGCCGCAGAGCAGACGATGATTGCCGAGGATGTAAACATCGCCTGGTTTTGTTTTGGGTTCCACCGGAGCTTCGGGAACCGCATCCTCATCGGTCAGGCCGTCGGATTCGTCATCCGTCAGGCTTTTAAGCTCGTCGGCGCTGAAACCTGTCAGACCGAGATCAAATCCGGCGTCTTTCAGTTCGCCCAATTCGAGGGCGAGTAATTCGTCGTTCCAACCGGCGTTCAACGCCAATTTGTTATCGGCGATGACATAGGCTTGTTTCTGAAGCGGCGTCAGGTGAGCCAAGGCGATCACGGGAACTCTGGTAATGCCGAGCTTATGGGCGGCAAGGATACGACCATGCCCTGCGATAACGCCGCCGTCGCCGTCCACGAGGATCGGGTTCGTCCAGCCGAATTCCTTCATGCTGACCGCGATTTGTTCGACCTGCGCGTCCGTGTGGGTACGGGCATTCCGCGCATAGGCGACAAGGCTGTCGATTGTGCGATACTCGACCGCCAGATCGCGTAATTTGGCGTCTTCCGCCATCGGCCCCCCCCCTCATCATTCTGGCTGTGGATATGAAAAACCCCAAATCGGTCGCATCATCAAAAGGTGGCCAGGTTTTAACCGCCCCCCGCCTAATGGCGTCCGCGCCCGTGAATTTTGTTGTGACAACCGCGATGTACGGCTGCGAGATTGCTTGGATCGTCCGTGCCACCGTGCCGCCTATCGACAAGGTGGTGCGCCGTGTCAGCACCGAGCTGGCCGCAGACATGACAGACGCCACCGTCGCGGGCGATCACCGAAGCCGCCAGCTTGCGCCACGCCTGCGTACCGTAGGCTTTATCTAAAGCATCGGTGCGGACGCGCTTTGCCGGCGCCCAGCCGTGCGGACGGTGGACGGGCGGCTTCCATGGCATGTTTGTTTAATCGGCGCGGTGGATCAGCTTGGCACGTCCGGCCATCATCTCCAGCAGGCGGTCGACGATATCGGCGCTGTGGCCGCCGATGTGCCATTCGCGCACCGCCGTGATCTCTGGGTACTTGTCGGCATAGGCGCGGCTGTTCTTGTAATTATAAATCGTGATGACCCACTTGCCTGCGGGGCGGACGACCCACTCGGCCTCGGTTTTGTAACTGTCGCCTTTGCCTGGTTCGCCCCAAACCTCGATGAGGCCTTGGTAGCTGGCTTCAATCGTGGCGCGGTAGGTTGTGTCTTTCTTTCCGGTCTCGATAACGCGCGGCTTCGTCCGCGCCGCCTTGCGGCCAGCCTCAAAGGCGCAGAGCAAGGCCGTGCGCAAGCCCCAGACGCTGACTTCGTGAAAGTCGAGGCTATCGGCGTTGCGCGTTTCTAACGTTTCGATCCGCAGCTGTTTCTTGGCGATCTCGGCGACGATGGCGTCGACGTCGGTCATGGTTGACTCCCTCAAACCGAACCGCGATGCATCAGCAGCGTGGTCTTGAACAAGGCCTCGATTTCTGGGATCTGGCTTTCAAAGCCAAGCACCGTGCCGATGGCCAGATTCTGTTCGTCTTGCTCCATGGCTGCGCTGGCTTCCTTGGCCAGCTGCGCCATCTCGGTCAGGCGTTGGGTTAGACCTTCAAGGTTGGCAGCGATGACCGTCTTGGTAACGCTTGCTTTGTCGGTGTTTTTCATGGCGTCCTCCGTTTGTTTGCGACACCATGAACGCTCTTCTTCCGCTGATTATCAACGAAAGAAGCGATTGTTTCATTGCTAAGAACGAGGGGGACAAGACCATCAATAATTGCTCTGCGCTGGAGCTGCAATCCTATAGACTCGTTTTCCGTATTCAGGCTTGTTAGAAACGACAGAGTATCCGTTGGCCGGTTTTTCGGAAACGATTTGGTAACCACGTTTCTTAGCCAGCGCGTGCGAGAGCGCGGCGCGCACCGTGTGTTTTTGCCAACCCGTCACGCCGATGATGTCGTCGATCGTCGCGCCTTCAGGGCGTTTCAGTAATTCGACGATGGCTTCCAACTTGCTGACCTTGCCCACCGGCATCGTGGCAACCGCTTCCAGCGCCGCTTTCATCGGCGCGCTCATCTCTGCATCGGGATATTTGCCGTTGCTGGCGGGTTTGACTTTTTTCGGGGTTGCCTTGGCTTTGGGGGTGGAGGGCTTTTTCGTTTTGTTCGTTTTTGGTTTGCTCATAACGGGTTCCTTTCTGTTTATCCTCAGGCGCAATCGAACCAGCGCATGCAGGTCGCCAACAAATGGTTGTAATCGCCGCCGCTGGCCTCATCCATGAAGGCTTTGATCTGGTCGGCTGGCACACCAGCCTTGCGCGCTGCGCCTTGGCAGCGACCGAGGATAAAAAAGGCGTTGCCATCCTTTCCTGTCAGTTGCACGTGAACGTGCGGGTATTTTGTCGCGGTGTCCGGCTGCTCGACGCGGATACCAACGTAACGCGCGTAACTGTGGCCTTCCGGATTGACGTAAAGCGGTTCGCGCTCAGGCGCGGTGATTTCAATGGCCTGCATCACGCCGTTTCGTGAGCCCCCTTTGCCGTCGAGCCAGTCGCGGCTGGCATAAAAATCCTGCGCGAAGGCGTCATATTCTTCCGCGCTCATCGCTTTGGTTTCGACAACCGTCGTGTCCAGCGGATCAAGACCGAAGGAGCTTTCCTTGACGTCGCCGATGCATGAGGGCTTGCGGGCGTATCCGACCTTGATTGTTCCGTTCATGGATGCCTCCTTACTAATCACGCACACATGAACGCTTCATTCGCGGAGATTATCCACTCAATTAGCAAGCAATCTTATGGCTTTATTCGCCGTGCGCCGATTATCTTTGGACAAATCAGCTTTTGCCGGTCGGTCATTGTTTTCATGGTCGGATCATGTCGAACAGTATGACCATGTATCGGCAAATTCGGCCTTCATGGTCGGATATTGTCACAGTGTCCGACGGTGAAAATCATACAAACAAATCCCGATGCTCATTCTTCGCGGGCTGCAGCAGCTGCGAGAGTTCGGAACGCATAAGCAGCAGCCAGCGGGACA
>JAGWKW010000151.1 GCA_028865155.1 Alphaproteobacteria bacterium | reverse complement strand
AGCCCGCAGGATTTAAGCGCGGTTACTTGACGATTGGCCAAAGTCTTGACGTCGAAGCCGGCGATCAGGTCGTGGAACATGCGGTACCAGTTGATTTCGGCGTTGAGGCGCAGGAAGACCGAGCCGAGGCCGATGGCAGCCCTGTCCATAAAGACGAATTCGCGCGGCACGGTCACGCCGCCGAGTTTGCGCAATTCGGCATGGACTTTGTTGGCGGTTTCGCGGCCATATAGCCCCGTGTTGGTTTCGTCGATGGGCCGGGTTTTGTCTTCGAGCAAGGGCGCATAGATGAATTTCGCCCATATATTAAGAGTTTCGACCAGTTTCTTCGACGGATTTTTGAAGCCCCATTCCTTGTAAGCTTCGACCGCACGTTCTTCCTGCCCGTCGCGCAAGGCTTCGTAGAGCGTGATGACTCCCTGCACCAGATCGGGTTTGAAGACCCGGATGCAGCCGTAATCGAGCAGATTGATGCTTTGATCCTTGCGCACCGTGTAATTGCCCAGGTGCGGATCGCCATGGATGACGCCGTAGGAATAAAACGGCGTGTACCAGGCGCGGAACATATTCATCGCCACGGCGTTGCGGATTTTGAGCGAGGCTTTGCCGGCAATGTCCGCAAGCCGGTCGCCCGACAGCCATGTCATGGTCAGCAAACGTTCGGTCGAAAATTCTTCGAGCGGTTCCGGGATATGCACCGTTGCGGAATTTTTGTGCATGAGGCCGTAAAGGCGCATGTGTTTCGCTTCGCGCACATAGTCGAGTTCTTCATGCAGGCGCTCGGCGATTTCCTGCTGCACTTTTGTGGTCGAGACGGCGCGGTCGTAGCGTTCGAAAATCGCCATGACGAATTTCAACTGGCGCAAATCGGCTTCGACGGTCGATTCCATATCCGGGTATTGCAGCTTGCAGGCCAGAGCCTGCCCGTTATGCGCAACCGCCTTATGCACCTGCCCCAGCGACGCGGCGGCGCAGGCCTGACGGTCGAAGGATTTGAATTTTTTTTCCCAGTCCGCGCCGAGTTCCGCCGCCATGCGCCGCCGCACGAAGTTCCAGCCCATCGGCGGCGCGTCGGCCTGAAGCTGCGCAAGCTCGGCGGCATATTCGGGCGGCACCAGATCGGGAATGGTCGACAGGATTTGCGCGACCTTCATCAGCGGCCCCTTAAGCCCGCCCAGCGCCGCGCGCAGCCTTTCGGCCTGTTTCTGCCGGTCGACGGAAAGCCCCAGCTTCTGCCCCGCCGCGCGCGCGCCGAAACCCGCCATCGAGGCCGAGACCTTGGCGTAGCGCGCGGCGCGTTTGAGGGGGGAGGATTTTTGTTTGGGCATAAGGAGATTATAGTTTTTTATTCATGTAGGTGCTGACAAATTTTTCATTGTCGCCCCCCCAACGTCCGATGCTCGACGCGCGTTATTTCAAAGCCAAGAGAAAGATATAATTGGCGTGCATTCACTTGCGGTTCCGAAACATCAAGACACAAATTCGAGATGTTATTTGCCTTCGCATATTCAAATGCGCGCGACATCAACCGCCGTGCATATCCACGCCCTTGGCATTCTTTTGCTATTTGAAGTCTCTTTATTTCCAGCGTCTTTGCGTCCACACGCTTTAGGCCGACCATGCCAACGAGGCGCTCCGCCTCTCTCATGATAAAAAACGCTTCATAAACGTTTAGAATGTCGTGAAGATCGGTATGAAATGACAAGTTCTTTACAAAACCATCGTTTTCGCTGACCGTTTTGCGGTGCAGCGTCCATACTTCGTCGTAATCTTCCAGAACATAGTTATCGATGAAAGGTGTCATAAGCTACGCTTGGCCGGATTTGTCGTTGGCATTCATTCCGTTGGCTCTTGCCGGTAGGCGCGCTGGATTCCGGGTTCGATTTGCTTTGCAAATCGCCCCGGAATGACACGCACATTATATCACATTATATCATCGCCATGCCGCCATTGATGTGCAGCGTCTGGCCGGTGATGTAGCGCGCGTCTTCGCTGGCGAGGAAGGCGACGCCTGCCCCTATATCCTGTGGCTCGCCCATATGGCCTGCGGGGATGTTTGCGAGGATTTTGGCTTTCTGGTCGTCGGTCAGGACTTCCGTCATGGAAGAGGCGATGAAGCCCGGCGCGACGCAATTCACGGTGACGTTGCGCGAGGCGATTTCCTGCGCCAGCGATTTCGTCATGCCGATCAGCCCGGCCTTGGACGCGGCGTAGTTGGCCTGCCCGGCATTGCCGGTTACGCCGACGACCGAGGTGATGCTGACGATGCGGCCCCAGCGGCGCGACATCATGCCTTTAAGCGCGGCGCGGCTCAGGCGAAAGGCGGCGGACAGATTGACGTTCAGAACCGCGTCCCAATCTTCGTCTTTCATGCGCATGGCGAGCCCGTCGCGGGTCAGGCCTGCATTGTTGACGAGGATATCGACGCCGCCGCCAAGTTGCGTTTCCGCGTCTTTCAGCAAAGCGGCAGGTGCGGCGGGGTCGGAGAGATTCGCGGGGGCCACAAAGGCGTTGCCGCCAAGTTCGGACTTGAGCGCATTGAGCGGGTCGATCCGCGTGCCGGACAGGACAACCTTCGCGCCCTGCGCATGAAGAGCCTGCGCGATGGCTTTGCCGAGGCCGCCCGACGCGCCCGTAACCAATGCCGATTTGCCGGAGAGAGAGAACATGGAGAACCTATAACGTTGTATGAATTTATGCTTGCCGCTTTATATACCCCGCCCCTAACCCCTCCCGCAAGGGGAGGGGAATACCGCTCTTCCTGTCGCAAGAATGTTCTTTATGTGTCCGGCGATGGAGAAACAGCCGCGCCGCGAAAGCGATGGCGTTCCCCTCCCCTTGCGGGAGGGGTTAGGGGCGGGGTATATGGATACGCATATCATGAAACGATTCCTTGTCCAGCTTCGCGCTCGTATCCGTTCCTATCTGCCGAAGGACGATCCGTTCACGTTTCTGGTTTTCGCCGGGGTGACCGGCGTCATCGGCGCGGGCGTAGCCTCGCTTTTCCGTTCGACTTTTTACGGTTTCCAGCATCTGTTCGACCCGCATATTCACGGCATGGTCGCGCTCGCGCACTATTTGCCGTGGTATGTACGAGTGGTCATGCCCGCGCTTGGCGGCGCGATGGCCGGGGCGTGCCTGAAATACGGCCTCGACTGGGTGCCTCGGCGCGGGGCGGACGATTATCTCGAAGCCATCACGGTCGGCAACGGCGTGCTGGGCATAAGGCAGACTTTGATCAAAAGCCTGTCGTCATTGCTATCGGTCGGCAGCGGCGCATCGATCGGTCGGGAAGGTTCGATGGTGCAGTTGGCCGCGATGACCGGCTCGGCCATCGGGCGGCGGCTCAAGCTGTCGCACGAGAAAATGCGGCTGATGGTCGCCTGCGGCGCGACGGCGGGTATCACGGCGGCTTATAACGCGCCCATCGCCGGGTCGATTTTCGTGACCGAGATCGCGAGTTCGGACAATCTTCTGTCGCGCGACACGCTGGGGCCGCTGATCGTGGCGTCGGTTATCGCCAATATCATCTCGCGCTGGATATTCGGGGCGGAGCCCGTGTATCACATGCCGCCTTTCCCCGACATCACCGGATGGGAAGTGTTCGCCTATGCCGGGCTTGGCATCCTGTGCGGGTTCGCCGCACCGTTTTTCCGCCGCATCCTCGACACCTTCCGCGCCACCTTTTTGCACCGGTCGCGCAACCTTGTGTCCAACATGGCGCTGGGTGGGCTTGGCGTCGGCATCATTTCGATGTGGGAACCGAATGTCTGGGGCAACGGGTACAGCGTCGTGAACTCCATCCTGCACACGCCATGGACCTGGTGGGCTCTTGTCGGCATTCTGATCTGGAAAGTCGCGGCGACGGGGCTGAGCGCGGGTTCGGGTTCGGTCGGCGGTATTTTCACGCCGACCTTGTTCGTCGGCGCGACGGTGGGCGCGCTTTACGGCCATGTCCTGACCACGCTGATGCCATGGGCCGGAACCGACGCATCGAGCTATGCCATGGTCGGGATGGGCGCGTTTCTGGCTTCGGTCACCTATGCGCCGTTCATGAGCATCCTGATGATT
>JAGWKW010000150.1 GCA_028865155.1 Alphaproteobacteria bacterium | reverse complement strand
AGCTTCCTTGGGCGACCATTGCGGATGTATGGAATGAAACCGGCGATTCACCCCACGGATTGGGCCGCAAAGCGTTCCAATCCGTGAGGATCGCGGTTTGTACGCGCCCGTAGCTCAGTTGGATAGAGCAGCCGCCTTCTAAGCGGCAGGTCAGAGGTTCGAATCCTCTCGGGCGCACCATTTTTTTATTGCGAACAGTAAAATTTACGGACGAAAAATATTCCATGCCGGCCTTCGACGAAACCCCTGCAACAACGGCCTTATGCGATGCCCGGAATGCGACGCCCCGCGTCGTGTTCGTTTCCGGCTATAGGCGCAAGGCGCTGGAAAACTATCACGCCCTTAACACGGTCGCGCGCGCCTGCGCGCAGGCGAACCTGAATTGCACGACCATATCTTTCGATACTATCCCGGCCGGAAAGTATAAAAAACAGCCTCCTTTTTCCGAGATGGTGCGAAGAAGCGCCGCCGTCCTGAACGGCGATCCGAGGCCGTCCGTTCTGCTCGGTCACTGCGGCGGCGGCGCTGTCGCTCTCGAAGCTTCGAAGCATGTCGATCCGGATCTGCTTTTAGGGGTGGTTTTCCTATGCCCGCCCTTGGCCGTGCCGGGGCGCGTTTCCTTTCTCAAGAAATCAGGCCTCAACTGGCTGCGCAAAAATGTTTTTGCCTCGGCGGATTTCAGGGACGCCGCCGCTAACAAAGCCACCTATCTCGCGGTAACAAAGGAAGTCTTCGGACGCATGACGCAGACGGAGCTTCGCTGTTTTCCGAACGATGGGGTTGTTTTGGTGGGAGCGACGGGCGACAAAATATACTCCGCCGAGGCGACAAAACGCCTTGCCGGTTCTCTTGGCGTTTCCTATCGATCGATACAAGACGGCCATTCGCCCAAGCAGGAAGAAAGCGCGCACGAGCTTGCCGACATTCTGGCTTCCCTCATTCACAACGGGCGGGATTTTAACCGCACATCCGCCCCTGCCCTGCATTCCTGACAACAGGGTGGCGCGGGCGGCCGTTACTCACTTTATCGTGACGGGCCGGTCGGGGAAGGAAAGCTGATCCTTGTCGCGCCACCTTGGATGGACATAGTTGATCTCCATAAGGCGGCGCACGCCGACGATGGGGCGTTTGTCGAAGCCGTGCCATGTATTGTCGCCGGGAATGAAGATGGCGGCGGAATTGAACGCCGCCGAAGCGCGGCCGCACCATTTCCTGTTATGGTCGTAGATATCCGTTCCCCAATCCCTGGCATCGGGGCCGAGGCACAGATAGATCACCATCGAGAAAAGTTTTTCTGGAACGTCGTGGTGCGGCTCCAGCCATGCGCCGTCGGTGTCCTGGATATATTCGATGCGCACGAAACCGCCTTCGACATCGGCTTCGCAGGTTTCCGCGAACTGGCGCGCGACGTCGGGGCGCTGCATCGCTTCGGCCAGCACTTCGCAAACGGGGAATTTCGCGCGCAGTTCCGGCGTGAAGAAGCTGCGCTTCTTGTTGTTTTCGTTGTAGTCGCGGACGCCGCCGCATTCATCGATAAAAGGCGGCGCGATGGGCAGCATCAAAATCCCCGCTGCGATCTTTTCCGGCAGGACGTTTTCGAGCGACCAGTGGGTATAAGGCCGGTCGTCGCGGCGGGCCGCGCGCAAGGCGCCGGTGAAATGCCGCGCGATTTCTTCCGCATCGGGAAGGTCGAAAATGGACATGGGCGCCCCTTTAATATTTGGCGAATTTTTTCGGCATCCACGAATAGATCGACCGCACGCCGGGGATGGATTTCAGCACCGCGCTGAGATGATGACGGAAATATTCGCGGTCGACATAGGCCTGGGAGTCGACATAGCAAAGCTGCAGGCTCGTGCGCGGCCCTTTCTGCGGCAAAAAGCCGTGCCACGAATGGTCGCAAACGCGGAACATCAGCATGTTGCCGTATTCGGGCGTGAATTCGAACGCATAATCCTCGCGGTCGGAACTGCGCAGCACGCGCAGGCGGCCTTTTTCGTAAGGCCAGCTGCGGGTGAAGCCGACGAGGACTGTGATGATTTTATGCTTGGAATCCGGATGGGCATAGCCTTCGTTGTAATGCCCGGTCGTGTTGCCCATCATCAAAACGGCGGGCGGGTTGCCGGACAGATCCATGTCGAATTTGCGTTCGATGATGCGGCGGAAACGGGTGCTGAGAAGCTCCTTCAAGACGCCGCCGAATTGCGGGCCATATTTAAGATCGGGCAAGCCGTAGCTGCCCCGGTCGGGGATGGGCGGCACATCGGCAAGGACGCCTTCCTTGAACTGGGGCTTGATTGCGCCGCTCGCGAATGCCCAGTCGTAAGGGTCATGGCGGAGCTCGGCGGCCGCGATGGCTTCTTCGTCGAGATAGGAAAATGGGGCTTCTGCGTCTGTCATGTCTGTTTATCCTAGAAAGAGGGAAGGGAGAAATCGTCGTTGGCGGAAATCGCAATGCCTTCGATTTCGATCAGCCATTCCGGCCTGCACACCGCCCCCTGGACGATCACGGCCGGAACGTCGGGCAGGCGTTCGCGCAGCGCGGCGGCAATGGAAGAATAATCGGTCGGGTCGCGCATATAGACGATCATATGCGCCATGTCCTCGATCCGCGCCGAGCCGCTGCGCAGCAGCGCATCGATATTTTCCAGCGTGCGGTCGAGCTGCTTCATGACGTCGCCCGGATGGACGACGCGGCCGATATTGTCGATGCTGGCGGTGCCGGAAATGAAATGATGGGCGCGGTCGGCATAGGCGACGCGCGTGCCGCGTTCGAACGTCACGTTGTAGTCGTTGGTCGGGCACAGGCGCGTGAAGTCGTTGAGGAACGAACGCTGCCGCTCCGGATCCATATCGAGCGCGGAATAGGAATCCATCGACACAAGATCGAATTGGTGGGCGCAGGCGCCTTCGATGCCGGTGGAGGCGATGTAATGCGTGTCGCTGGTCAGCCTTTGCTGCGAGAACAGGACGTTGCGGCTTTCGACCATGTCCTTATAGAAAACGTCCACGTCCTTCATATAGATCCATGTGCGGACGGTGTGGTCCTTGAGATTGCCGCCCAGATCCGCGAGCGTGTCGATCAGGTCGTTGAAGATGTTGAGCGTCTGTTCGGCGGCCCCGGCGGAAAGGTCGTTGAGGCCGCCGCACAGCCGCGTGCTCCATAAATGCCGCTTGCCGTTTTTCCTGAGCAGAAGATGCTTGGCGGAAAGGCGTTTTTTGGCGAATTTGGCGCGGCCATTTATATGGTAGGCCAAAAGGGCGATTTTCGAATCCGGCAAAGACGGTTGCTGAACGATGGATACGGCCACGGGGTTGTCAGGCGCTTCGCGCACCAGATCGGTTTCGCGCACGACCGCCGCCTGATTGAGCGCATCGCTCAGGAAAATGCGGCGGAAAATCGCCGTTTCCGGCGTCAGGCCCAGTTCCTTCTGCGCTTCCTCGTAACGCTCTTGCAGCAGTTTGAGCTGCTCGGCGAACGGCAAATCTTCGGGAACATGAACGGCAATGTAATGTTCCGTTTCGCCGTCCGCGCCGCGAAAATTTTTGCTTTTGACGCCATTATCGACGTTCATAGGGAGCTTTCCGTTAAAATCCGCGGGGAAGGAGAACATGCCGAGACATGGCGAATCGCCGATAAGAGCCAGTCGCAGCAGCGGTATTCGCGGATTTGGGATTAACCGTCCTTGATTTGCGTCAAAGAAGCATGCGTCCGCTTTGGGATGCGCTGTCATAGACGCCTGATGTATCAAGGCGTTAACCATTGCATGGATGACAATTACTTTCGCTTTTCTGTGATACTCTGCACCCCATAAAAGGGATCAATTATACGAAAAAAATACGATGGCTATGTCCGCAGCATATGATCGGGATTCGCCCTATTCCGAGGAAGAATTTCGTCCGGCAAGGCCTTCCCTGATATGGGGGGTCTTCAAAGCCGCTGCGTGGGGCATGACCCGCGCGCCGGCGATTGCTTTTAATGCGTTCGTAGTCGTTTGCGTGCTGTCGCACACGGCCAAGCTCCAAGAAGCCTCGCACTCTTTGGCCAACACCGGCGTCATGAATGCCGTCAACCGTTCGGTTGAATCTTTAGAATCTTT
>JAGWKW010000002.1 GCA_028865155.1 Alphaproteobacteria bacterium | reverse complement strand
GCCCCTTGGGAATGCGAGTTCCGTGCCAAGCGCCGGCAAGGACGCCGCCTTTCGGCAATTCGTTGTTTCATCGCCGTTTTTTCCATGGTTTCGGCATTACTTTTGGTTTACGCTGGCCGTTCTGATAGGGTATTAATTGCCGACCGGCGGAAGGGAAAAGCCGGTCCGTTTCCCGAAGCTTCGTCCGGGGAACCCTGTTTCGCGAGAGGATTGGCGTGATCGACAAAATCGACGGTTTAGGCTCCATACGGACGCCGCAGCCCATCAAGCGCACGTCGAAATCGGGCGCGACGGGGAATGCGGGTTTTGCGCGCCATTTGGACGAGGAAGGCGAAGCCGCCGCACTGGCCGGGATCGGCTCGACCAATCCGGTCGGCGGCATTCTCGGCGTGCAGGAGGTCGAGGATACGCTGTCCCGCGCCGCCAGGGGGAAAAAACGCGCCGAAGACATTCTCGACAAGCTCGAGGATTTGCGGCTTCAGCTTCTGGCCGGCACGCTCACACATGGGCAACTGCAGCAGCTGAGCCACCTTGTCACCGCGCGGCGCGCCCATGTCAACGATCCGAAGCTGGCCGCGATTCTCGACGAAATCGATTTGCGCGCGCAGGTCGAGCTGGCCAAATACGGGCCGTAACTACAAACTCCTGCTGAGCATGACCGCATCCGCTGCGCCGGTTTCGCGCGGGTAATAGGCTTTGCGCCTGCCGATGGGCGCGAAGCCGTCTTTTTCGTAAAGCGCAAGCGCGGCTTCGTTGTCGGCGGCAACTTCTAAAAACAGGCGGGTCGCGCCGCGGTTTCGCGCGGCATCCGCCGCTGCCGCAAGCAGCATTTTACCGACGCCCTTGCGCCGCGCAGCGGCGGCCACGCAAAAAGTCAGGATTTCGGCTTCACCGCCCGAAATCTGGCACAGAATGAAGCCGTTAATGGCGCCGTCTTCCTCGGCCACCAGCCCGTGCGTCGTCGGCAAAAACAGGCTGTCGCAGATCTGCACAAAATTCCAGCGCGAAAGCCCGAAGCTTTCGCCGTGCAGCGCGGCGAGGTGGGTTGCGTCGGCGGCGATGGCTAGGCGCGTTTCCATAGGGCTTCTTGCAGCGTTGCGAGAAAGGCTTCGTGCGCGGCGATTTCCTCTTTGCTCGGCGCATGCGCGCGCGGGGAGCGGAATTCGCGGGCGCGTTCTTTTACTTCGGCCAGCATGATTTCTTCGGTTTCGGCGATGGCAAGGTCGGGCTGCCGCCCGCCGCGCAGTTCCAGGTAAACTTCGGCCAGCAGCCGCGCGTCGAGCAGCGCGCCATGCAGCTCGCGGCCCGACAGGTCGACGCCGAAACGCTTGCACAACGCATCGAGCGAAGCAGGCGCGCCCGGAAACATCTTGCGCGCCATCGCCACCGTGTCGATCGCGCGTTCCATCGGCAGGCGGCGGAAACCGGTGCGCGTCAGCTCGGCATTGATGAAATTCATGTCGAAGGTGGCATTGTGGATGACGAGCGGCGCGTCGCCGATGAAACCAAGAAAATCGTCGACCTTTTCGGCAAAGACTGGCTTGTCGGCCAGAAATTCTTCGGTCAGGCCGTGGACCATCGCCGCTTCGGTCGGCATGTCGCGTTCGGGGTTCAGGTAGACATGAAAATGCTCACCGGTCGCGATATGGTTATGCAGCTCGACGCAGCCGATTTCGACGACGCGGTGCCCATGCAAAGGGTCGAGGCCGGTAGTTTCGGTATCGAGGACGATTTCACGCATTTTTTGACTCTTTCCTTCCGCACTCATAATAACAAGGGGTGGCGGGCCCGGAAAAGGTAAAAATGGACAAAAAGCAGGAACATATCCTTGTCATCCGCGCAGGCGCGCTCGGCGATTTGGTCTTTTGCTTTCAGTCCTTTGCCGCGATTCGCGCCGCGCATCCCCATGCCCGCATCGCCCTTTTGACCCGCGCGCCTTTCGTCGCTTTCGCGCAGACGATGCCATGGTTTGACACCGTCATCACAGACACCAAGCCGACGATGGCGCAGCCCGCCGGATGGCTACGGCTTATGCGCGAGATCAAACGCTTCGCCCCGACGCGCATTTACGACCTGCAAGGCAAAACGCGGCAAAACATTATTTATGCGCTGCTCGGCGGGCCGTTGGGCCCCGACTGGTCGGGCGCAGCGCCTTTGTGCAAATTCCCGCGTCCATGGCCGCCCAAACCCGGCATGCATTTCACGGATTTCCTTGCCGCGCAGTTGCGCGCGGCGGGTGTGCCGGATGCCGCGCCTGCCGATCTGGGCTGGCTCGACGCGCCGGTCGGGCAATTTGCGCTGCCGCCGCGCTATGCCGTTTTGATTCCGGGCTGTTCGCCCGGCGCGGAATTCAAGCGCTGGCCTGCGGAAAAATATGCGGAACTCGCCAACTTTTTGCATGCGCGGGACCTGCCTTGCGTGATCGTCGGCGGCAAGGCCGACGAGGATGCCGCCGCGCAGATCAAAAAATCCGCGCCCGCGCTCGATTTATGCGGCAAGACGAGTTTGCACGAACTGGCGGGCATTTTGCGCGGCACGGCCTGTGTCATCGGCAACGATACCGGCCCGACGCATATGGCAGGCACGCTCGGCGCGCCGACGCTCGCGCTGTTTTCAGGGCGCGGACGAACGGAATGGTCGCATCCGCCGGGCCCGCGCGTCGCAACGCGGCAAAGCGATATTCTGGCCGATTTAAGCGTGGGCGAGGTTGCCGCCGCGGCGGATGCGTTACTTGACGCCGGGAAATAGCCGCGCCGCACCGTGAATGATGCTACGGCCGCGCAGAGGTTTTACAACCATATCGGCAAGATTGACCGCAACGCAGAACAACCATCCGCCCAGCCCCAGATTGCCGATATTGTAAGCAAGCCGTTTGAACATATAAAAATGATCGCCGCGTGTGATGCGTTCCATGCGCGAACTCATACCTTTGTCGAAACGCCCGGTTTCGATCGCGTCGATCGAAGATTTCAGGACACCGGCGCGCGCAGGCGGCGGAACGATCCCGTAAGTGTCTAGATGATGAAACCACGGGCGGCGCAGATCGTCGTCGAAAGTCAGCCCGCGCACGCCGCGTTCGATGAATTTTCGCGCGCCCTCGCGCGTGACCAGATAGGCGCCCGCGCTGTTGGGGATTTTCGAATAGCGGATTAAAAAACGCCCGCCCGGCAGGCGCGCAAGCGGCACATAGGCGCGGCGCGGCGGCGAAGACAGGCGCAGAATGTCCCAGCCTTTCGGCATCGCATTTATCGCCGCTGCAACGGTTTCAAGAAAACCGTCATCGAAGGCGAGGTCGTCTTCCATGACCAGAACCGCGTCGCCCAATTCGCCTGAGGCGATGCGTGTCAGCGCACGCAGATGACTGGCATAGCAGCCGATCTCGCCCCGCTTCATGATGGTTTTCGGGCTGCCGTCAGGATGAAAAAAGTAACGGCGTAAATCGTCCGGCACCGCGTCGCCCAGAATTCCCGGCTGCCGCGTGAACCCGATGCCCGCCCTGGCGAGTTCACTTTCCATATGCGCGCGCCGCACCGTGTCGCGATCGAGATTGAGTAAAACCGCCCCGAAAGCCTGCATCCCTGTTACCCTTCCCGGCCGCGCCGGCTAACCTGCTGGAGGTTCTAGCCTTTTTCGCAAAGGCATGATAACCATAAAGCCCATGTCAGCCGCCGTCTATCGCCTTTATCATCATCCGCTCGACCCCGGTTCGCGCCGCGTCCGCCTTGCCATGGCCGAAAAAGGCGTCGCCTGCGCGCTGACGCTCGAAAAACCGTGGGAGCCGAGCGACGAGCTGCGCGCGCTCAACGCCGCCGCCGATGTGCCTGTTCTGGTCATCGAGCAGGATGGCGGCGAGCAGGTTCTGGCCGACGCGCAGGCGATTTGCGAATATCTCGACGAGACCCATACCGGAACGCTGCTCGGCAAAACGCCGGTCGAACGCGCCGAAACGCGGCGGCTGGTCGGCTGGTTCGACCGCAAATTCGACAACGAAGTGTCGCGCCTTTTGATCGGCGAGAAAGCCTTGAAACGGCTGCGCGGCCAGTACGGCACAAGGGACGGCGAGCCCGACAGCGCGGTGATCCGCGCCGCATGCGCCAATATTCGCGGACATCTGGATTATATCGGCTGGCTGACGGAACGGCGCAACTGGCTGGCGGGCGAGGCTTTGACCTTGGCCGATCTGGCCGCAGGCGGGCATTTGTCGGTCATTGACTATCTGGGCGACGTGCCGTGGGATTCGTTTCCGCTGGCCAAGGAATGGTACGCACGGCTTAAATCGCGCCCGTCTTTTCGCGGCATTCTGGGCGATTACATTCCCGGCTTCCCGCCGCCGCGCCATTACGCAGACCTGGATTTTTGATGTCAGAAGCGCGGAAAGAACAGGCCGCCGCGTGGTTCCGCGATCTGCGCGACAAGATTTGCGCCGCGTTCGAGT
Source organism: Alphaproteobacteria bacterium (assembly GCA_028865155.1). Classification (GTDB taxonomy): domain Bacteria; phylum Pseudomonadota; class Alphaproteobacteria; order UBA9219; family UBA9219; genus CAIXLI01. The sequence goes on along the minus strand of JAGWKW010000002.1, from coordinate 14,627 downwards.
CCATCGAAGACGGTTTGCAAGGCACGTGTCATGCCGCACTGCCGCCGGGCCGGTTCGAACGTAAAAAATGGGATCGCGCAGATGGCGGAGGCGGTGAAATTTCGATCATGCGCGGGCGCGTGTTCGAGAAAGTCGGCGTCAATATCTCGACCGTTCACGGGGTTTTTTCCGAAGATTTCCGCAAGCAGATTCCGGGCGCGGAAGGTGACGGCGCGTTCTGGGCGTCGGGCATCAGTTTGGTCGCGCATATGCGCTCGCCGCTCGTTCCGGCCGTGCATATGAACACCCGCCATATCGTGACGTCGAAAGCGTGGTTCGGCGGCGGCGCGGATTTGACGCCGATGTTTGTCGATACATCAGAGACGGCGGAAGATAAAAAACTGTTTCACGATGCGTTGAAAGCCGCCTGCGACAGGCATGGCGCGGATTATTACGATAAATTTTCCAAATGGTGCGACGAGTATTTTTACCTGCCGCATCGCAATGAACCGCGCGGCGTCGGCGGCATTTTTTACGACTGGCTCGACGAGGATTGGGATACGGATTTCGCCTTTACGCAGGATGTCGGACGCGCGTTCCTCGACATCTATCCGAAGATCGTGCGCGCACGCATGGAAAGCCTGTGGACGGACGAACAGCGCGAGCATCAGCTTGTGCGGCGCGGACGCTATGCCGAATTCAATTTATTGTACGACCGGGGCACGGTATTCGGGCTTAAAACCGGCGGCAATACGGAGGCGATTTTGATGTCGCTGCCGCCCGAAGCGAAGTGGCCTTAAAAATCTTCGTCGCCGCCGGGTTCAGCACGGACGGCGTCGGTCCAGCGCCGTTCGAGCTTGCGCAAGGTTTGCCGCGCGGCGTCGAGGTCGCCGGTGTCGCCTTCGGCCATTTGCGTATTGAGCGCGGAAAGCGCGGAAAGGATTTCGTTTCCTTTGGGCGTGACCTTGAGCAGCGCCGAGCGACGGTCGCGCGCCGAAGATTGTCGCGACACATAGCCGCCATCGACCAGATTTTTCAGATTATAGGACGCGTTGGAGCCGAGATAATGGCCGCGTTCGATCAGGTCGCGCACGGAGATCTGGTCATTGCCGATAGCGCCGAGCATCATCGCCTGCACCGGGCTGATATCGTTGAAACCCCGGCGCGCCAGTTCGATGCGCACGACGTCGAGATAGCGCCTGTGCATGCGTTCGATCAGGCGCGGCAAATCCTGCGCGGCCTGCAACGATGAAGGGTTTTCGCGTTCGGTCATGGCAAGCCAGCATAGGCCCGAGAAAAATAACAATTGGTAAACGCGCGTTTTTGAGACAAAATGCGGTTCCGATGCCTTTGCCGGAGGGGACCTTCATGTCTTTGCGGAAATTTTCTTTCTTCTGCCTGTGCCTTGCGCTGACGGCTTGCGCATCCACCCCGTCGCCGGAAGCCGTTAAAATGTCCGAAGCCCTGTGCGTGCAGGGCAAATTCCTCCTTGCCAATGGCGAGGCAGCGCAGGCCCGCGACGTTTACGAAAGCGCGGTTACGCGCGACGGCGACAATGCGCGCGCATGGAACGGGCTTGGCGTAGCCGAGGAGATGCTGAAACATAGCGACAAGGCCGAGATCGCCTATCGCCGCGCGCTCGACCTGACGCCCGGCGACGTGATCGCGACCAACAATCTGGCCCATGTGCTGATCGCCGAAGGCAAGGAATCGGAAGCGGTCATCCTGCTTGCGCCTTACAAAGACGATGGCAAGGCTCCGCTCGCCTTGCGGCAGAATCTTGCCAAGGCGGAAAGCTTGCAGGCGCAGCAGGCGGCGCAGAAAGCCGAGGCGGCGGGCGAGATATATGCCGATTTGGGTTCCTATCCGACCGAGGCGATGGCCGAGGCGCATCTTTATGAGGCGAAGAAAGCGGCCGGCGACGATGCCGAGGGTTTGCATTTCGCGGTCGTGCCGGAGGTCAAGGTTACGGGCGGCGTCCCGACTTTCACCGTGCATGTCACGGGCGCAAAGCCTTCGGATATTTGCGGCATTTTCAGCCCGCTGGCTTTCCCGTGCATCCCGCACGGGAAATAATCAATATTCGGTGACTTCAAGGCCGCCGCCCATTTGGCGCAGCGCGGTTTTGGCCGCGTCGGTCAGGTTCCAGCCGCCCTGTATTTCGATTTCCGCTTCTTCGCCGTCGTCGAGATCGAGCGCGAGAACGATCTGCGCGCGGCCTTTCGGCTGGGTTTCGAGCCATTTTTGAATTTCCGGCACAGGCTCGGCGTCGTACAGCTTGACCCGGATGCCGCGCGCGGCGCGCGCCGCCGCATCGGCCAACGGTTCGATCGACCGCGCGATGAAGCGTAAATCCGGCGCGCCTTCGCGCCCGCCGCCGCCTTGCGTATTGGCCTGCGCATCGACTTCGACCAGCACGGCCTGCCCCGCTTCGAGCGCATCGCGTTTGGCGGCAAGCAGTTCCGAAAACACGGTCATTTCGAACGCGCCGCTGCCGTCCGATAGCTGCACGAAGGCGAATTTGTTGCCCTGTTTCGACGTGCGTTCCTGTTTCGCCAAGACGATGCCCGCCATTTTGAAACGGTTCGGCCCGGTCGCGCGCTGTTTGCCTGCGACCTGCGCGGCCGCGACCGCGCCGATGCGTTCCAGTATCGGGCGATAGGCGTCGAGCGGATGCGCGGACAGGTAAAAGCCGAGGGCGGAAAATTCGTGCTGCAATTTCGTCAGCGCGTCCCAATTCTTGGCCGCCGGCAAGGGCGGGCGCTCTGCTTGGTGCGCGGCGGCGAACATGTTGGATTGTCCGCTTTGCTTTTCGGACTGCGTTTGCTGGCTGTGTTTGAGCAGCGTGTCGATACCGGCAATGACCTGCGCGCGGTTTTTGTTCAGGCTGTCGAACGCGCCGCCTGCGGCAAGATTTTCAAGCTGTTTGCGGTTCACGACATGCGGATCGACGCGTTCGGCAAAGTCGAAGAGATCGGCGAACGGTTTGTCGCCGCGCGCGGCAACCACGCTGTGCATCGCGGCCATGCCGACGCCTTTGATCGCCGCCAAAGCATAACGGATCGCCAGCTTGTCGCCATGCTGTTCGACCGCGAAAGTCGGGAAGGATGCGTTGATGTCGGGCGGCAGCAAAGAAATGCGATTTCGCGCGAGTTCCTGCCGGAAGACATTCAGTTTATCGGTGTCGCCGAGTTCGAAATTCATCGCAGCGGCGAAGAATTCGACCGGGTGATTGGCCTTCAGATACGCGGTTTGATAAGCGACGAGTGCATAGGCCGCCGCGTGGCTTTTGTTGAAGCCGTAGCCCGCGAATTTGTCGATCTGGTCGAAAATCATCCCGGCCTGATCGGGCGGCACGTTATGCCTATCGCCCGCGCCCTTGATGAAATTCGCGCGCTGCGCCGCCATTTCCGACGCTTTTTTCTTGCCCATCGCGCGGCGCAGCAAATCCGCCGCGCCAAGGCTGTACCCGGCCAGCATCTGCGCCGCCTGCATGACCTGTTCCTGATAGATCATGATGCCGAACGTGTCTTCGAGGATCGGCTGCAGGATGGGATGCAGGTAATGGACTTTTTCCTCGCCGTTTTTGCATTTGATATATTGCGGGATATTGTCCATCGGGCCGGGGCGGTACAGGGCGACGAGCGCGATGATGTCTTCGAACCGGTTGGGGCGCACTTTGCGCAGAACGTCGCGCATGCCCGAACTTTCAAGCTGGAAGACGCCGGTCGTGTCGCCCTTGGTCAGCATCTTGTAAGTCTTCGCGTCGTCGAACGGCAGGTTGGCGAGGTCGATGTCGATGCCGCGCTTGTGCAGCAATTCGACCGCCATTTGCAGAACATCGAGCGTTTTCAAACCCAGAAAGTCGAATTTGACCAGACCGGCCGCTTCGACCGTTTTCATGTTGAATTGCGTGGCGGGCAAGGCCGCGCCCGGATCGCGGTAAAGCGGAACCAATTCAACAAGAGGACGGTCGCCGATCACGACGCCCGCCGCATGGGTCGAGGCGTTGCGGAACAGCCCTTCGAGCCGCAGCGCGACATTCATCAGCTGCGCCACGACCGGGTCGGCGTCGCGCATCTGCTGCAATTGCGCTTCGCCGTCGATGGCCTGACCCAGCGTCACCGGATTGGCCGGATTGTTCGGCACCAGCTTGCAGATTTTATCGACATAGCCATAGGGCATGCCAAGCACGCGCCCGACATCGCGCAGCGCGGCGCGCGCCTGCAATTTGCCGAAGGTGATGATTTGCGCGACGCGGTCGGAACCGTATTTGTTTTGGACATAGGCGATGACTTCGTCGCGCCGTTCCTGACAGAAATCGATATCGAAGTCGGGCATCGATACGCGTTCGGGGTTCAGGAAACGTTCGAACAGCAAACCGAACCGCAACGGGTCGAGGTCGGTGATAAGCAGCGACCATGCCACGACCGAGCCCGCGCCGGACCCGCGCCCCGGCCCCACCGCGATGCCGTTCTGTTTCGACCATTTGATGAAGTCGGAAACGATCAGGAAGTAGCCGGCGAAGCCCATGTCGATGATGGTGTCGAGTTCGAAGTCCAGCCTGTCTTCGTAGGGTTTCTTGTCCTTGGTATGCGCGGCTTTCAGGCGGGCTTTCAGCCCTTCCTTCGCCTGCGCGCGCAATTCTTCGGATTCGTCGCGGCCCTTGGCGGTCGAAAAAGCGGGCAGGATCGGCGCGCGCAAGGGCGGCATATAGGCGCAGCGTTTCGCGATAACAATCGTGTTGTCGCAGGCTTCGGGCAAATCGGCGAACAGCGTCCGCATTTCCGCCGCCGACTTGAAACGATGGTCCTGCGTCAGGCGGCGGCGGTTGGTGTCCGCCACCACCGTTTTTTCCGAAATGCACAGCAGCGCGTCATGCGCGTCGTACATGTCGGCCTCGCCGAAATACACATCGTTGGTCGCGACGAGCGGGATGTCGTGTTTGTACGCGATGTCGATCAGGTCATGTTCGATGCGCTGTTCGTTCGTGCCGACTGCGCCACCATGATGACGGTTGATTTCGATATAAAAGCGGTTGGGGAACAATGTCGCGTATTTTTGCGCGGCTTCATCGGCGGCATCGTTCTGGCCACCGAGCAGAAGGCGACCGATTTCGCCTTCGGTGCCGCCCGACAGGGCGATCAGCCCTTCCGTATGCGCGGCGAGTTCGTCCGAAGTGACGTAAGGATAGGGCCGGTCTTTTTCGACGTAGGACAGCGTGACAAGCGCGGACAGGTTTTTATAGCCCTGTTCGTTCTGGGCGAGCAGCACAAGCTGGTCGTAATCCCCCCGCGCCATGGTTTTAAGCGTCGCCTGTTCCGGGCGCAGCACGGCGATCTGGCAACCGATGATGGGCTGCACGCCTGCGCCGGATGCGGCCTGGGCGAATTCCAGCGCGCCGAACAGATTGCCTTTGTCGGTCAGGGCGACGGCGGGCATATCGTGTTGCAGGCAAAGTTTGACGAGGTCTTTGCGCGGCAGCTTGGCGCCGTCCTTGGGCTTATCCTCGACGATCTTGATCGCGCCCTCGGCCAGCGAATAGGCGGAGTGGACACGGAGATGGATGAAGGAGGGATTAGACATAATTACGATTTTTCCTGTTTGAACGATTGTAAATCGTCCCAGACGAAAACCGCAACCGGCAATGAAACGCCGCCCATTTCCGTGTCTTTACGGGCAATCTCGCGTCCGCCGAGATGTTTATAAAAACCTATGGTCGAATCGTTCTTGGCGAACACTTCAAGCGCGGCGCCGTCAAAGCCCTGCGCCGCCAGATATCCGAGCATGTGACGCAACAATCTGCCGCCAAGCGCGCGCCCTTGCGCCGCGCGTAAAAGATAAAGCGTGTAGATTTCGCCGGGCGCATAAATTTTGACGTCGCGCGCCGGGCCGCAATCGCCGAAGCCGACGATCTCGCCCGCGTCGCTGTCGATCAGGAAATGACCGCAGTCCGGCTTGCTGTGCGCGAAGATTTTCTTGCGTATTTCGGTGCGATGCTCGACCGACGCGGCGGTTGCCAGAATATCGGCGGGAACGATATCGCCATAAGTTTCCCGCCATGCCTGCGCGTGGATTTTGCCGAGAATTTCGGTGTCGGCGGGGGTGCTGGGACGGATGCGGTAATCGGTCATGCTGCAATTTGCCTCATATCTTTGACAAGCAAGTAGGCAGGATGAACGCGGAGATGAACGAAGAAAGGCTTCTCATTATTATAGAAATTTAGCGATGCATTTTAACGGAGTCAGCCGAAATATTAGACAATACAATATTGCCGATTTCTTCCTCTGTTGCCGGCCCAATTACCACAGCTTCTTGATTCCAAGATCCGGGATATAAGTCTTGTAGAATCGCAAAATTTTTGGATTGTGTGTTTTGATCTATATTCGATTTATATGCCTTATCGCTATAATATCGAGTCCAATCTATTTTCGGCCCCCATTTTACAGACCCTTTAACCCCTTCGATAATCAGGCTGGTTGGGTTTCCAAAACTAAAAATCAACTTATATCCATCTCCATACTTTTTGATATTCGTAAGAGAAACCAATAAATTTCCGTATGGAGAACTAAGAAGCTGGAATCTTGTATCGGTCGGCGAAAAAGATGCTGTCGTATTTCGGGAAGTGTAATAATCAAAAGACAAGGACAAAACAGCTTTACTAAGTGCTTTGTACTGATCATCCACCTTGTTCAAGCGGGCAGACAACTCAGCAATCTCTTCTTTCAAATTCGTACCGCCCCCAACCGCCGCACTCCGCAAGTACGAAACACTGAACGCAGCAAAAGACAGGAGCAAGGCTATGTATAGAACTATTTTATCCTTGCTCATCATGTCTTTCCTTAAAACGGAATGCTGTCGTCCAGATCGCCGCCAGTCGAGCCACCAGCGGAAGAACCGCCGAAGGCGGGGGCGTCGCTGGACGGGGCGAAGGAACCGCCCGCGCCGCCGCTTTTGCCGTCGAGCATCGTGAGTTCGCCGCGATAGGGGCGCAGGACGACCTCGGTCGTGTATTGTTCCTGCCCGTCTTTATTCGTCCATTTGCGGGTTTCGAGCTGGCCTTCGACATAGACTTTGGAGCCTTTTTTCAAAAACCGTTCGACCACGCCGACCAGATTTTCGTTCAGCACCGAGATGCGGTGCCATTCGGTTTTTTCCTTCTTCTCGCCGGTTTGCTTGTCCTTCCAGCTTTCGGAGGTCGCGATCGAGAAATTGGCGACACGCCCGCCATTCTGGAACGCGCGGATTTCGGGGTCGCGCCCCAGATTGCCGACGAGAATGACTTTGTTGACGCTGCCTGCCATGGTGTGTTCTCCGGTTCGTGGGATGGTGAGTCTAGCCTGCGACGAGACAGAGTCCAGCGCGGATTCCCCCGCCTTTTCAATGCCCGTCATACAAACGACTTGATCTATGTCATTAACCAATTTTTACAAGAAAATATATACCTTGTCTGCAGATTTTCTTTTCACTCTCTTCCCCCCTCAGAACGAGTCCTTCCATGGCCAAACTTCGCCGTTATGCGGTTCCCCCGACCAATAAAGAACGCCCCTGGGCCGAGGACGAGTTGATCGTCAGCAAGACCGACACCAAGGGTATCATCACCTATGCCAACCCCGTGTTCCTGCGCCTCGCGCAGATGAGCGAGCAGGACGCGATCGGCACGAACCATAACGTCATCCGCCATCCCGACATGCCGCGCTGCGTGTTCAAGTTCCTGTGGGACACGATCAGCACTGGCAAGGAAGTTTTCGCTTACGTCAAGAATATGGCGACGAGCGGAGATTATTACTGGGTCTTTGCCCATGTGACGGCGACTTATGACGACCGGGGACGCATCACCAGCTACCACTCCAACCGCCGCAAGCCGAAAGCCGAGCAGATCGCGAAGATCGAGCCGGTTTACAAACTTTTGCTCGCCGAAGAAGCCAAATACGATTCGCCCAAGGACGGGCTGGAGGCTTCGCTGGCGCTACTGATCGCTTTCCTCAAGGACAAGGGCATGAGCTATGACGAATTCATCTTCACTGTCTAAAACCATCTTTCTGCAAGGGCTTATCCTTATCCTCGGTCTCGCGGATTTCGCGCTCGACCTCCGGGCGGGCGAAATGTCGTGGCAAACTTACGCCTACCATCTTCTTCTTGTCGGCGCGGCCGGCGGCGCGATTTATTACCAACTTATCGCCCGGCGCAGCGCGACGACATGCGCGAAGGCCGTTTTGCATCTGGCGCACGGCGACGCCGACACGCGCATCGTTTTATTCAAGGATCAGGGCGTGTTCGCGGAACTGGCGCAAAACATCAATATGGTCGCCGATATCGTCGACGCCTTTATCCGCGAAGCGACCGCTTCGATGGAAGCGGTCAGCGAGGTGCATTTCTACCGCCGCGTCCTGGAAACCGGGTTGCCCGGTTCCTACCGCCGCAGCGCGCAGGCGATCAACAAGGTCACGCTGGCGACCGAAGACCGGCTGATCCGTTTTTCGCGCAATGCGGACAATTTCGAAAAGACTGCCAGAAGCATCGTCGATGCGGTGTCGTCCGCCTCTACCGGGTTGCAGCATTCCGCTGAAAGCATGTCCAACGACGCCGAGTCCACGAGCCGCCAGTCCGAAGCGGCGACCGAAGCGGCGGGACAGGCGGCGCAGAACGTCTCCACCGTCGCCGCCGCCGCCGAGGAATTGGCGGCTTCGGTCATGGAGATCGACCGCCGCGCCCAGCAATCGACCGACGTCGCGACCAAGGCCTATGAGGAAGCGCAGCGTTCCGACGAGCTGGTCAACAGCCTGGCCGAAGCCGCGCAGAAGATCGGCGACGTGGTTCAGCTGATCAACGACATCGCGGGGCAGACCAATTTGCTCGCGCTCAATGCGACCATCGAGGCGGCGCGCGCGGGCGAAGCCGGCAAGGGTTTCGCCGTCGTCGCCAACGAAGTCAAGTCGCTGGCCAACCAGACCGCCAAGGCGACCGAGGAGATCGGCGAGCAGATCGGCGGCATGCAGGCCGCGACCGACAAGGCTGTGGCCGCGATCCGCCATATCAGCGAGACCATAGGCGAGATCAAGAAGATCACCGTCGATATCACCTCCGCCGTCAACGAGCAGCGCACCGCAACCCAGGAAATCGCCAGCAATGTGCATAAGGCAGCCGGCAGCACCCATACGGTGACCGACAACATTTCCGGCGTCAGCAAGGCCGCCGTCGCGACCCGCGGCGCATCGGCCGAAGTTCTGGACGCGGCGCGCGGCCTGTCCGTCAAATCGGGCGAGTTGCGCACCGAGGTCGACCGCTTCCTGGCCGAGGCACGGAAGAAGTAAGGCCCGACCATCCGCCGGCAAAAAGAACGGAACAAGAACAAAAGACTCGCAATCCGGCGCGGAAACGCTTATATGCTTTTCCATGCTGACTGAAATCCATGTGCGCGGCGCGCGCGAACATAACCTGAAAAACATCGACGTCGCGATTCCGCGCGACCGGCTGGTCGTCATTACCGGATTGTCGGGGTCGGGCAAGTCGTCGCTGGCCTTCGACACGATTTATGCCGAAGGGCAACGGCGCTATGTCGAGTCGCTGTCAGCCTATGCGCGGCAGTTTCTGGAACTGATGCAAAAGCCGGATGTCGATTCGATCGAGGGGCTTTCGCCCGCCATATCCATCGAGCAGAAAACGACGTCGAAAAATCCGCGTTCGACCGTCGGCACCGTCACCGAAATTTACGACTATCTGCGCCTTTTGTTCGCGCGCATCGGCGTGCCCTATTCGCCCGCCACGGGGCTGCCCATCGAAAGCCAGACGGTGACGCAGATGGCCGACCGCGTCCGCGCGATGCCGGAGGGAACGAAGCTGATGATCCTCGCCCCCATCGTGCGCGGGCGCAAAGGCGAATATAAAAAAGAATTGCAGGAATTGCGGAAACAAGGTTTCCAGCGCGTCAAGGTGGACGGCAAGATTTACGACATCGAAGACGCGCCGACGCTGGACAAGAAAAAGAAGCACGACATCGCCGTGGTGGTGGATCGTTTGGTCGTGAAGCCGGATTTGGACAACCGTTTGCCGGATTCCATCGAAACCGCGCTGAAACTGGCGGACGGGATCGTGTTCGCGGAAAATGCCGACAATGGCGACGTGACGGTGTTTTCGTCGAAATTCGCCTGTCCCGTCAGTGGTTTTACGATTGAGGAGATCGAGCCGCGTTTGTTTTCGTTCAACAACCCGCATGGCGCGTGCCCGGAATGCGACGGGCTGGGCCAAAAAATGTATTTCGACCCGGACTTGGTCGTGCCGGACAAAACCGCGTGCCTGGCCGACGAAGCGATTGCGCCGTGGAAGACTTTTTACATGCAGATTTTAGAGGCGATGTGCAAAGCCTACAAACAGTCGATGGTCACGCCGTGGAACAGATTGCCGCAGGATTTCCGCGATGCGTTGTTGTACGGCACGGGCGACCGCGCGATTAAGTTTACGTATCGCGAGGCGAACCACACCTATCATCACGACAAGCCGTTCGAGGGCGTGATTCCGAATATCGAACGGCGCTGGCGCAGCACCGACAGCGAATGGATGCGGGAGGAGCTGGCCAAATATCAGCTCAGCAAGCCGTGCGATGTCTGCCACGGCATGCGGTTGAAGCCGGAAGCGTTGGCGGTCAGGATTGCAAACCGGAATATCAGCGAGGTTTGCGAATTTTCGATCAGGTCCGCGGGCGAATGGTTTAAGGCTTTGCCGAAGCAGTTGACCGCCAAACAGCGCGAAATCGGCGCGCGGATTTTGAAGGAAATCAACGAACGTTTGGGATTTCTGAACAATGTCGGGCTGGATTATCTGGCTTTGTCGCGCGCGTCGGGGACTTTGTCCGGCGGGGAGAGCCAGCGCATCCGTCTGGCGTCGCAAATCGGCTCCGGCCTGACGGGGGTTTTATATGTGCTGGACGAACCCAGCATCGGGCTGCATCAGCGCGACAATGACCGGCTGCTGACGACGTTGAAACGGGTGCGCGATCTGGGCAATACCGTGATTGTCGTCGAACATGACGAGGATGCGATCCGGCAGGCGGATTATTTGATCGACATCGGCCCCGGTGCGGGCGTGCATGGCGGCAAAGTGATTGCCGCCGGAACGCCGGCGCAGGTCGAAAAGGTCGCGGCGAGCGTCACTGCGCAATATCTGACCGGGAAGAAATTCATTCCCGTACCGGAGACGCGGCGGGAAACGCGTCCGAATATGTGGCTTGAGGTCATCAACGCACACGGCAACAATTTAAAGAATGTCAGCGGGAAGTTTCCGCTCGGCACCTTTACGGCGGTGACCGGGGTTTCGGGCGGCGGGAAATCGACTTTGGTGATCGAGACCTTGTATAAAGCGTTGGCGCGGCGGCTCAATTTCGCGCGCGACATTCCCGCGCCGCACGACGCGATCAAGGGCGTCGAGCTGATCGACAAGATCGTCGATATCGACCAGTCGCCGATTGGAAGGACGCCGCGTTCGAACCCTGCGACCTACACCGGCGCGTTCACCCCTATCCGCGACTGGTTCGCCGGATTGCCCGAAGCCAAGGCGCGCGGCTATGGCGCAGGGCGTTTTTCGTTCAACGTGAAAGGCGGGCGGTGCGAAGCGTGCGAAGGCGACGGCACAATCAAGATCGAAATGCACTTTCTGCCCGACGTTTACGTCACCTGCGACGAATGCCACGGGAAACGGTATAACCGCGAGACGTTAGAAATTCTGTATCGCGGCAAAAGCATCGCGGACGTGCTGGACATGACGGTCGAGGAAGGCGCGGCGTTTTTCCAGGCCGTGCCGGGCATTCGCGACAGGATGGAAACGCTGAACCGCGTCGGGTTGTCGTACATAAAGATCGGGCAATCGGCGACGACTTTGTCGGGCGGCGAGGCGCAGCGCGTCAAGCTGGCCAAGGAATTGTCGCGCCGCGCGACGGGGCGGACTTTGTACATTCTCGACGAGCCGACGACGGGGCTGCATTTCGAAGATGTGCGCAAACTGCTGGAAGTGCTGCATGCGCTCGTCGATCAGGGCAATACGGTGCTGGTCATCGAGCATAATCTGGAAGTCATCAAGACGGCGGATTATATCGTCGATCTCGGCCCCGAAGGGGGCGACGGCGGCGGGCAGATTGTCGCGACCGGAACACCGGAAGAGATCGCGCAGACGCGCGGCAGCTATACCGGCAAATATCTCGCGCCTTATTTGAAGAAGCGGAAGAAGGCTGCTTAAATTTGTACCGGCGCGCCTTCGGCGACCCCTCCCCTAACCCCTCCCGCAGGGGGAGGGGAATACCATTGATCTTGCGGCACCGTCAGCCTAATACTTTAGCTTGCGGCGGCGATCATCGACAGGAATTGCCCCAGACGCTCGGTCTGCGGGTTGCGCAGGATGTCGGGGCCGCCGCGTTCTGCTATTTCGCCTTCGGCCATGAACAAAACCTGATCGGCGGCGTGGCGCGCGAAGCCAAGCAGATGGGTGATGATGAAAATGCCGATATCCTTGCCGCGCATGGCTTTCAGATGGGCAAGGATTTTCGCGATCTGTTCGACATCGAGCGCGGAAGTGATTTCGTCGAGCAGGATATAGCGCGGCTCCAGCATCAAGGCGCGCGCTAAAGCAATGCGCTGGCGCTGGCCAAGCGAGGCTTCGTTCGGGTAGTTGTCGATGAAATTCTGCATGTCGAAAGCTTCGACCAGCGATTCAAGCTCGGCGTTGATATCGCCGCTTTTGCGGCGACGCACCGGCAGCAGGATGTTTTCGCGCAGCGTCAGGTGCGGCCATAAAAAGAGTTGCTGGAACACGGTGGTGAGTTTCGGCCATGGGGGGTTGAAGGGTTTTTCCTCCGGCCACGGGTAATTGAATGCGTCGTCATCGACGCGGATTTCGCCGCCTTGCGGTTTTTCGAGCAGCGCAAGGCAGCGCAAAAGCGTGGTTTTGCCCGTGCCGCTGGGCCCGATCAGCGTCGTGATGCCGCCGGTCGGAACCGACAGGCTGACATTTTTCAGGATTTGCCGGTCGCCGTAACTGAAATTGATGTTTCTGGCTTCCAGCATATCAGCGCTCCGACATGTCGCGTGTATAGCGCTTTTTCAGGTAGGCCGCCGCGACGTTGATCGGCAGGCAGACCAGAAGGAAGAAGAAGGCCAGCGCGGTGTAAATTTCGACCGGGCGATAGATCATGCTGTTGATGCGTTGAGACACGCGGAAAATTTCTTCAACCGAGATCAGGCTCGCGAACAAAGTCATATGCAGCATCATGACCTGCTGCACCATCATGCCAGGCAGAAGCTGACGGAACAAAATCGGCAGCTGGATTTTGGTGACGAGGTCGCGGTGGCTCAACCCGCAAACCTGGCCTGCGATGATATATTGCTTGGGAAAATCGACGACGGCCTGCCGTACCATTTCGCCGACGCCGAAGATGTTGACGAGCGAAAAAGTCAGCGAGGCAGTATAAAACGGATCGATCACGACGTTGAGCACGGCCTGCGCCGGGTAATGCAGCCAGAACAGGACGACAAGGGTCGGAATGGCGGAAAAGAAGAACGACCCGCCGCGCGTGAACCGGCCCCAGCCGGTCGGGTCGTGCGCGCCCGCGACGCCGAGCAGAACGCCGAGGATGATACCCGACGTCCAGATCACGGCGCAGAGCTCAAGCGTGACGCGCAAGCCTTGCAGAAACGCGACGTGATAGGTGATGAGGATGTCAAGGACGTTCATCAGAAGGGCTTGGTCGGTTTGATGTACATTTCAGGCCAGTTTTTATTGCCTTGGTCGAGGATTTTGTCGAGCTGGCCACTATATTCGATCTCTTCCGCGCCCGTATTCATGAGCCGCAACAGTTTCGGTTCGTCGTTGTCGACCGCAAAAGCGAGGCCGAATGTCCGCAGCATATGGCCGGGCATCAGAAGCCGCAATTTGTTCGCATTGTTCTTGTTGAACTGTATGAAAAGCCCGGCAATGTCGAAAGTCGCGTCTGCCTTGCCCGTCGCGACATCCATCATTTGCTGGCTGTCGGTACCGGTCAGCTGACCGAGCGAATCGAGCTTCGCTTTCGGGAAATCCTGCCGGGCGATGAAATCGCTGTTGTCGGCGTCGATGACTGCAAGCCTGACATTGGGGCTGTTTAGTTTTTCGACATCGCCGTCGAAACGGTGGTCGTCCGCACGGACGATTGCCTCGATCCCCTGATAGGCAAGCGGCACGGTATAGGCGATTTCGCGCGCTTTCACGCCGCTGGTCCATATGCCGGCGCAGATCGCATCGACCTTGTGGCTTTTGAGCGCGGCGGCAACATCGCCCCAGCCGACCTGTTCCGTCCATTCGACCTTGAGTCCGATGGCCTTGGCCAACGCGTCGGTGACATTGACCCAGGGGCCATAGATTTTGCCGGTTTTCTCGTTGCGCATGACGCCGCCGTCCCAATATTGGTAGCCGCAGCGCAGCGTGTCGGTGCGAATGACGCGATGGAATGCGCTTTCGCTTTCTGCATTTTTGCCCTGCATGGCAGGGGCCGCATATTTGGCCGTGACGAAAGCGACGGCGGCGGAAAGAAGCAAAACAAAAACAAGGTGCGAAAATTTCATATTCGTCTCACCGGTAAGGGTGCGCCACGCGGAGGTATGCGCCGGGAGCAGGTTCCCATTTAT
>JAGWKW010000149.1 GCA_028865155.1 Alphaproteobacteria bacterium | reverse complement strand
CAGTTGAAGACCGCAACCCCGACGCCCGGCAGCACGGCAGGCAACGACAACGGCAGCGCCTCGACGGATGCCGCCGCGTCGTCCGATGCCAGCACCATGACCGCATCGTCCAAATAAGACCTCAAGAAAAGGAGAACGACTATGAGCGCCCTCAGCCTAATCACTTCTGCCGTGAACAACTTTCAGCCCACGAAGAGCGTGCTGGCTGGGGGCGCTGCAAGTATTCTCGTCTGCGCCATCGGCGCGGTTCTGGTCGCGGCGGGCGTCGCTATTCCGCCTATCGGCTTTCTCGGCCTGACGGCGGCGACGCCCTTGACCATGACGATGGTGACAAGCGCGGCCATTCCTATCGGCCATCTCGTCACAGCCATCGTCCCCGACAGCGCCAACCAGTATCTGAACGGGCTTGCGAAAAAACTGCAAGTTGATGTCGAAAATCTGAAAAGCTACATCCCGCAGGAATATTATTCGCCGGACGATTTTCCGAAGGATCGGAACGGCGTCTGAATGGCATGGCTTTATCTGCCACCGGCGACGGCGAAACTGCCGGTCACGGAAAGACCTTATTCGGACTTTCCCTGTGCGCCGGAGCCGGAGGCCTCGACCTCGGATTGCATATCGCCGTCCCCGCCTATCGAACTGTTTGTTATGTCGAGCGGGACGCCTACGCCGCAGCCGCTCTCGTGGCGCGGATGGCGGACGAAGCCCTGGATCAAGCGCCTGTCTGGGATGACGTTGCCACCTTCGACGGCAAGCCGTGGCGCGGGATCGTGGATATCGTGCATGGCGGCTATCCATGCCAGCCTTTCAGCGTCGCCGGACGAAAACTCGGCGAAAAAGACCCGCGGCATCTCTGGCCTCACATCGCCCGCATCGTCCGCGAAATCGAACCGCCGCTTTGCTTCTTCGAAAATGTCGGCGGACATTTACGATTGGGCTTCAAACAAGCGCATGATGACCTTCGATCGCTGGGTTACGGTGTTGCGGCTGGCCTGTTTGCAGCGGAGGAAGTCGGTGCTCCCCACCGGCGAGAGCGATTGTTCATCCTGGCCTACCGCCGTGGCGACTGACGGCGAAAAAGGCGGGCCAAACAGCAATCATGGCAACGGCACGCCGCATCTCGCCGCCGCCGCCGTGCAGGCGCAATGGTACACGCCGAATGTTCCGAATGGGGGACGCGTAAACCCTGCCGACATGACGGTGACCGGCGCAATGCCCGACGGCAGAAAACGTCAAGTCGGCCTTGAAAATCAGGCGAAATTCGTGTGGCCGACGCCGATGGCCAACCCCAACACGAACCGGCAAACAAAGCCGACGCCGTCACAGATCAAAGGCGAACACGGCCTCAATCTGGCGATGGTCGCGGTGCAATCGTCATGGCCGACGCCGCGCACATGCGCGGGGAAGCGGTCGAGCGGCAGTAACCGAACCGAACTCGTGAATTCATGGGCGACGCCGCAAGCGCATGACGTTGCGCAAGGCAATCCCGAAAGGATCGGACGTTTCGGAACGAAGGCCGGTGGCCGCAACTTAACCGATGAGGGTGTGGCATGGGCGACGCCGATGACGCGCGACTGGAAGGACGGCGCGGCGACGTCGGACAATGTGCCGACGAACTCGATCCTTGGCCGCCAGGCCCCACGGAGCATGAGAAATGGGAACGGATCGACCCTCAGCTTAAACCCGCTGTTTGTCGAGTGGCTCATGGGATGGCCAATCGGGTGGACAGATTGCGCCTCTGCGGTAACGGGGTCGTCCCGTTGGCTGCGGCTTATGCGTTCCGAACTCTCGCGGCTGCTGCAGGCGTCGACGTCTGACCAGCTCGACCTTTTCGCATAAGATCAGCCTGGCACGAGATCAGGATAAAACAATAGCATGTTTTGTGTAATCCTAGTGACAGGACGTATGCCAAGCTGGGGCTTCAGTTCTTCTTGCACATAGAGCTTTTCGATCATGTGCTGGCCGGTGGCATTGCGATCCCAATAGAGATACCAGCAATCGTCATCGGGGTTTTCCCACAGGATGCACTTAATGGAATGGGCCATCGACGGATCGTCAATGGATACTTCCTTGTAATGAGTGCGCTGCTGGGCGGAGTAACGATCCCAAGCGGCGCCCAAGATGACCTTGAAGTCGCCCGTACTGCCGATCTTCTCAAACAGGAAGTCGGGCATATCCGACGAGGTTTTAGCCGAATTGGCGACAATTCGCGCTTTGGCCTCGAACTGAAGAACGGCAATCGTGCCGATCCATTCGGAGCCGTCTTTTCTGAAACAACCGATAATTTTCATGTTCACCTCCAGGACATCCCGTGGCGGGACGGGAGGTGAATGCGGGATGGCTTAGCCGATCCCGTTCAACCTACCTAACCGGCAGGGAACGCTGGTGACTATGTATTTGCGTCCATTCGCGAGCAAAGGGACACAACTACTACTGTCGCCGTCCATTTTTCTCTCTTTCTTTGGTTGATGGGAGCCGAATCTCCGCCGGAAGTTCGGCAATTGCGCCCATGTACGCCTGTGCCCTCTGAGGTGTCAAGCAAACTCTAACTCTGATTGATCTTTTTACATGATATGCAGCAACCTCTCGCGGCGGCTGCAGGCGTCGAAGCCTGACTAACTCCATCTTTTCGCGTGAAGTTACATAGCATACGGAATAACTGGATTTGTCCTATCCTCTAGGGTAGGATAAAGCCATGACCATTCATCAAAGCCACCCCAAAATCCGTTGGCGTTTGCGACAGGCGGGAGGCCACTTACAGAAAATCATCGCCATGATCGATGAGGAACGCCCCTGTGTTGATCTCGCGCAGCAACTTCATGCCGTCGAGAAGGCAATTCACAACGCAAAATCCACCCTGATACAGGATCATATCAATCATTGCCTCGAACATGCCGCCGACCATGAACGCGGCGTTGACCGCAAGTCGCTGGCCGAGTTCAAGGCCATAACAAAATACCTTTAGGCCGAAGGATGGAGAATTTCGTAAACCTGATTAATGGAGGTAATGGCTGGTTATTTGTCCCCAGCGCCATTTTGCTTGGCGCATTGCATGGGCTTGAACCGGGCCATTCCAAAACCATGATGGCGGCTTTTGTCGTCGCCATTCGCGGTACCGTTAGACAGGCGGTCATGCTGGGGCTGGCGGCTACGATCTCGCACACCGCTATCGTATGGTTGGTAGCCATGTTGGGACTTACCTACGGCCAACAATGGAACAGCGAAAGCACAGAACCTTACCTGAAACTCCTGTCGGCGGTTCTGATTATAGGTGTCGCCCTATGGGTTATGATACGCACCTATTGCGAACATCGGGCGATCATCGAGACGCATCATCACGATCATGTCTATGATCACCTGCATAACCACCCCCATCACCACCATAAAGAGCTGCACGTTCCTTTATATGATGATGCTCACTCCCGCGAACATGCGGAACAAATGCGAAAATACTTTTCCGGTAAACCCGTAACAACCGGCCAGATTATTCTGTTCGGATTAACGGGCGGGCTTATTCCATGCCCTGCCGCCATAACCGTCCTACTGTTATGCTTGCAGACGAAAGCCGTGTCCTTGGGTGCAGGCCTCGTACTTTGTTTCAGTATCGGACTTGCTTTAACGCTTGTGGGTACCGGCATACTGGCGGCTTGGGGAACTCGCCATGCAAAGGCTCGCTGGCCTGTGCTGGAAAACCTTATTGCTCATGCTCCGTATTTTTCCAGTACGGTTATAATTCTGATCGGCCTCTATGTCGGCTGGCAGGGTTTCCATCAGCTCGCACACTATTAAGTGCCCACGATTTTAAGTCCCTTCGAACAAAACCAGGAGAGAAAAATGAACGAACCGGCGAAGATCACGCTGGGCGGACGGGATTTTCCCGTCGCGCCTTTGACCTTGGGGCAAATGCGGCAGGCAGGCCCGGCCTTCACGCGCATCGGCATCGACACGCCCGAAGGCATGGGGGCACAGACGACGATTATCTATCTCGCCATGCATGCCGCCGATCCGAAAGTTACGTCCGCCGACGTGGACGCCATTGTCGGCGTTACCTTTCCCGAATTGAAAGAGGCGGTCGAGAAAGTGGCGAAACTCATGGGCGTGGAAATGCGGGCTATCGAGCCGGGGGAAG
>JAGWKW010000148.1 GCA_028865155.1 Alphaproteobacteria bacterium | reverse complement strand
AGCTCGTCGGCCGCACGATATCATTGGAAATGACGCAGGAAGTTCTGGCCGACATGCTGCGCGCGACCGAACGCCGCATCACGATCGACGAGATCCAGAAAAAAGTCGCCGAACATTACAATGTCCGCGTCGCCGACATGCATTCCGCGCGCCGCGCCCGCGCGGTGGAGCGTCCGCGTCAGGTCGCGATGTATCTGGCGAAACAGCTGACCCCGCGCTCGCTGCCCGAAATCGGCCGCAAATTCGGCGGTCGCGACCACACCACGGTGATCCATGCCGTGCGCAAGATCGAGGAACTGTCGGCCTACGACGTCTCGTTCCGCGAAGATGTGGAACTGCTCCGCCGCCTGCTGCAGAATTAAGCATTTTCCCCGCCCGGAAACGAAACCATTCCGCCCCCGGCACGGTTTCTTCCGCACGCTGTGCCGGAACCCCAAAACCTCCCTTGAATCAATAAATAAACTGCGCCTATAAACCTCTCATTAACTTTCATATGGTCAAACGTAGGATTGAACGGATTGCTATATCTAAATCTGATTCGGGGACGCCTTTTGCCTGTTTTGCCGCTCCACGTGGGGATTAAGCCCTTCGCCCGCCGCCTGCTTGCCGCCGGCCTTCTGGCGTTCGCTCCGTCCGTTTTTTTCGCTCCCCTTGCCATTGCCGCGCCCGTCACCGGCGTCGCGTTGCCGCACGCGTCTTCTTCAAACCCCGCCATGACCGGGCAGGGGCAGGCGGTTTACCCGTCTGCCGCTTCGAACGCCGCGGCGTCCGGCGGTTCCGCATCCGCAGACGGCCTTCCAACGCCGCCGATGCCGGGCGCTTTCACGACTTCCGCGACCCAGCTTGCGGCGCAGGCCGAACAGGCCGCGCAGCAGGCGCAGGCGCAGGCCGACGCGGCTGCGGCCGAGCAGGAAAAACAGCATAACCTCAAATCTTTCGATATGGCCGCGACCGGGCTGATGCCGCTGTCGCCCGATCAGGTGCGCGCCTTCATGCACCGGCTCGAACAAACGCAAAACGCCGCGCAAATGCCTTACGAGGGGCAGCCCAAAGGGGTGACGCGTGTCGGTACCCTGTCGCTCGAACCCGGCGTCGAACCGCCGCAAATTCACCTCGCTACCGGCTATGTCACCACCATCACGATCGTCGACGCGACCGGCCAGCCCTGGCCGATTTTGGATGTCGGCGTCGGCGGCAATTTCGAGGTCTCGCCCACGCCCGCCGGCAGCCATGTCGTGCGCATCATGCCGCTCACACGCGTTGGCGCGGGCGACCTTTCCATCCTTCTCAAGGATCTTCCGACGCCGGTGATCTTCCGCCTGTCGGCTGGCGGTTCGACCGTCGATCTGCGCTACGACGCGCGCATCGGCCGTCCGGGGCCCGGCGCGCGCACGCCGATCATCAGCCGCCCCCGCCTCGAAGCGGGCGGAACGACCATGACCGAATTGCTTGAAAACGCGCCGCCTACCGATGCCAAGCGGCTCAAGGTCGCCGGGCTCGATGCGCGGACCAAGGCGTGGATGATTGCTGGAAAAACCTATGTGCGCACGCCGCTGACCTTGCTGTCCCCGGCCTGGAATGCGAGCATGTCGTCCGAAGACGGCACCACAGTATACGAAATCGGCAGCGCGCCGGTTCTTCTCATGTCCGACAACGGCGCGATGGTGCGCGCCAGGATTTCGCAGGACGACAGCCATGACTGAGCATTTCGAAGATCACGATCCGGCCGACGACTTCAACGAACCCGGACTCGACGGGCCGGAAAACGGCATGGGCAGCGCGCGCGCCGGCATGGCCGGCAATCTGGCCGAAGCCTGGCGCACGCGGCCGATGTTCAAATTCATGGTTTTGCTGATCGCGGTGTTCGCGGTCGGCGTCGCGGCGTTCAGCTTCATGGGCGGCGGCAGCTCGTCCCCCGGCAACACCGCGCAACTGGTCAGCCCGCCCAACCTCAAGCAGCCGCCCGGCGGCGCGGTCTCGCCCTATATGCGCCAGCAAACCGAGCTCGCCGACAAGGAACGCACCCAGCAGGCGATCGCAAGCGGCGGCAGTGCGATCCCGACCCCGATCGGCCAGAACAGCGATGTCGGCGGCTTCGGCGATGGCGGCAGCAAAGACGAAACGCTCAACGAGCTGCGCGCCGAAACCGAACAGCTCAAACAGCAGGTGCAGCAGCAACAGGTTCAGCAACAGCAAATGCAGCAACAGGCGCAGCAGCAGCGCGTCCAGCAGCAGCAAAACCAGCCTTTCGACAATTCGCTGGCCGAGGCGATGCAGACCCAGATGCGCCAGCTGCTCGACAGCTGGAAGCCCGACCGGATGAAGGATGTCATGGTCGCGACGCCCGAAGAGCTTAAAGCCGACAAGGCGCAAGCGGCTGTGCGGAACGCCGCCGCCACGGAAGGCGCGGCGAACGGATCGGTACAGACCGTGTCCTCGTCCGTCCTCGCCCCGCCCAAACCCATCGTTCCCGCGGGCACCGTCAGCTATGCCCAGCTTCTGACCGAAGCCAATTCCGACGTGCCGGGGCCGATCATGGTGCAAATCGTGTCGGGCCCGCTTTCAGGCGCGCGCGCGATCGGCTCGTTCCAGGTTTCCGACGGCTACGAAAAATATCTCGTGCTCCAGTTCTCGATCGCCGACATCAAAGGCAAGGATTACAGGATCAACGCCATCGCCCTCGATCCCAACACGACGCTGGGCGGCATGGCGACCGAAGTCGACGAACGTTACCTCGTCCGCGTCGTTCTTCCGGCCGCCGCCGGCTTCCTGCAAGGGCTTGGCCAGGCGATGGGGCAAGGCAACTCGTCGATCAGCACCAACGGCACGACCACGCTTTCGACCACGACCGGCAACGGCTTCAAGCAGGGCATGTATAACGGCCTTGGTCAGGCCGCGCAGACGATGGGCCAGTTCTTCCAGAACCAGGCCAATCTGACCAGGCCGCTCGTCGTCGTCGCCGCCGGAACGCCGATGGGCCTGTTCTTCACCCAACCGGTCTACGATCCCGATACGCAACAGGGCGCGCTCGTGCAGCAGACATCCGCAGCAGGCGCGGTTCCAGCGCCCGGCTCGGGCACCGCGCCGAACGGTTACTATGGCAATGCTGCGGCCTATCCGGGCACGACCGTCAACGGCTACGGCGCTTCTCCTTATGGCAATCAGGCTTATGGCGCGACGGGAACCAATGCCGCAGCAAGCGGCGTGCCTTATCCGAATTACGCGGCGCCCGGCACCGGCTACGTCAACTCCGCCGTTTCGCAACGCACGACGAATCCGTTCAGCGCCGGGGCCACGCCGGGCTTCGGCCAGTAACGGAAAACAGCGCAACGCCCGCCGCCGCCCGCCTGTTGCTTTGCGCGGCGGCTCAAGGTAAAACGAATACCCCGCGCACGGGGCGCACATCTTTCCTGTCCCGTCCGGGACGGATGTCAGGAGTTGGACATGACCGATATGTATGGCACAGACCCGCACCAGCCCGACGAAACCGGGCATGAGGAGTTTGGGCATGAAGATCTGCTGATGTCCGAGGACACGGACGTGCGCGAAGCGCCGTCCGACTACGAATTTTCCGACCTGCATGGCGACGAATCCGGCGCCACCGCGGAACATAGCGACGAACTTCCGTTGCCTGGCGAAGGCGGCGGAGCGCATGGCCGTTCGCCGCTTTTGCCGATTCTGGCTGCGGTTGCCGGCATCGCGCTCATCGGCGCGGTCGTCTGGTGGCAGTTTTCGAGCCACGCATCCGCCCCGCCGCCGCGCGTTTCCTCGGCAGTCAGCCCGCTCATCCTTCCCCCTGTCGGCGTCACGAAATCCGTGCCAGCCGTGTCGGCCAAAGAAGCGGCGCAGCCCGCCGCAACGACGTCCGCTGCCCCGGTTGCGCCGGTCGCTTCGGCGCCAGTTCCTGCTTCCGCCCCTGTCCCCGTGTCTGCCGCAGCATCCACCGCGGCCGAACCTGCAATCGCCGCATCTTCCGCCAAAATCCAAACCGTCCCGGTTTCGACCGCGACGCAGCAATCCGCAGCTCCGGCGGCGCCCGCCGCTTCCGCGGGCAATGCGCCCCAGATCGATGCGCTGACCGCGCGCGTCGACGCGCTGCAAAAATCGCTCGATCAGGTGACGCAGCAATTG
>JAGWKW010000147.1 GCA_028865155.1 Alphaproteobacteria bacterium | reverse complement strand
AATTCCTTTTTAGGGGTTTGACCGGGTAACCTCTTGGGGTTATTACTTATTCCGTTGCATTTTTTGCATGCGCCCCAAAGGATTTTTTCATGACCGATAATACCGTCCCTGCCCTGTCTCCTGCCGCAGCGCCGCAGGACGAGGTTGCCCGCCGTAACGCCCAGCTTGAAAAGCTGACCGAAGCTTACGGCAACCCGTTCGACATCACGCGCTTTGACAAGACCCATGCGGCAGCTGCGATCAAGGAAGAATTCGCGCAGCTTGCCAACGGCGAGAAGACCGATACGCGCGTGTCGGTCGCGGGGCGCGTCATGGCGATCCGCAATGGCGGCATGTTCATCGTTATTCTCGACGACAGCGACCGTTTGCAGATTTTCCACGACATCAAGCATGTGCCGCCTGAACGGGCCGAATTGCTCAACCTCGTCGATCTCGGCGACATTATCGGCGTGACCGGGATCGTGCGCCGCACGCCGCGCGGCGAGATTACCGTCGACGCAGAAAACCTGACCATCCTGTCGAAAGCGTTGGAGCCGCCGCCGGAAAAGTTCCACGGGTTGAAAGATGTCGATGCACGTTTCCGCCATCGCGAGCAGGATCTGGTCGCCACGCCGCGCACGCGCGAAACCTTGCGTGCGCGCTACAAAATGGTCGCGGCGATCCGGCAATTTCTTTACGAACGCGGCTTTCTGGAAGTCGAGACGCCGATGCTGCATACGCTGGCGGGCGGCGCCATCGCCAAGCCTTTCGTCACGCATCACAACGCGCTCGATATGCCGCTTTATATGCGCATCGCGCCGGAACTTCATTTGAAGCGCCTGGTCATCGGCGGATTGTCGGAAAAAGTGTTCGAGATCAACCGCTGCTTCCGCAACGAAGGCCTGAGCCCGCGCCATAACCCGGAATTCACATCGCTCGAACTCTATGAGGCCTATGTCGATTTCACCGCGATGATCGAAATTACCGAAGCGATCATCTACCACGTCGCGGTAACCTTGCACGGAAGCGGCAAGGTCATGTTCGACGAAAAAGAAATCGATTTCACGCCGCCATGGCCGCGCCTCGGCATGGTCGACCTGATCAAGACCCATACCGGGGTCGATTTCGACGGCCTGACCGACGTCGAAGCCGCGCGCGCCGCCGCACAAAAAATCGGCGTCCAGACGATGCCGGGGCTGAGCTGGGGCCAGGTGGTCGAGGCCGTATTCGGCGAAAAGGTCGAAGACAGGCTGATCCAGCCTACCCATGTCGTCGATCTGCCGAAGGAAATTTCGCCGCTGGCCAAGGCGTGGCCTGATCGGCCCCATGTCGCGCAACGTTTCGAAACTTACGTCAACGGCTGGGAAATCGCGAACGCCTTCAGCGAGCTCAACGACCCGCGCGAACAGCGCGCGCGTTTCATGGAACAGGCCGAACAGAAGCGCGGCCCCGACGATCCGCCGCACCCGATCGACGAGGATTTCATCAAGGCTTTGGCCTTCGGTATGCCGCCAATGGGCGGGCTTGGCGTCGGCATCGACCGCCTGGGCATGCTGATGACCGACAGCAAGAGTATTCGCGAGGTCATTGCGTTTCCGACCATGCGTCCGGATGAGGGTTAATCCTCAGGGCTAGTCTGCGACGCTGCTGGTCAAAGGAACGATAAAGACCGGGCGATCGGCTTTCTGCAAAACTTTATCCGTCACGCTGCCCATATGGATGTCGGGACGCGCGGTTCCTGCCCGCCCGTGCGAGGCCATCATGATCATGTCGGCGCCACGGTCGTGCGCGACGTCCAGAATAGCCTGTCCCGGCACCGTTCCGGCCAGAAGCGTTTCCGCTTCGACGCCTTCCTCCGCGAGCAAGGCGGAAATGCCCTCTAGATAGGCGCGGATCGTCGCGCCATAGGTATCGGATTCGGAGCCGTCGGGAACCGATAGCAATAAAACCTTGGAATGAAAGCCATAGGCGAAAAGGCGGATATAAGGCAGGACGGATTCGGCGGCTTCGGAGCCGTCGAGCGCGACAAGGATGTTCCGGAACGGCACGTAACGGCTGCGCCAGTCATCGTCGGGGCGCACGATCAAGGTCGGGATCAGCGTTCGTTTCACGACCTTGCTGGCGACGCTTTCGCGGAACAGCCTGCCGATGACCGACGGTTCGCCGAACGAAGCCATCGCGATCATATCCGCTTTTATTTCGTCGGCATGGCGGGCGATGGCTTCCGCCGCGTCGCCGGAAAGGATCTTGCCGCCGGCCGCAAGCCCGTCCCCGGAGGTTAGGCGGATCAGGGAATCCAGATATGCCGCCTGTTCTCGCCCATCATCCTTCCCGTTCTCGTCGATGGCCAGGAATTCGATGCGCGCCTTGTGAAGGCGCGCGAGCATGTGAACCATCGGCAAAATTTGCTCGGACCGCGCCGTGCCGTCGAGCGGCACGAGAATTTTATCCAAAAGCGCCTCGCCGCCGCCGAGCAGCGTTTGCGGCACATAGCCCTGCCCCGACAGGATCAGGCCGAGCCGGTCTTCAACCGCAGGCGGCGCGCCGTAACGCTTGCGGTAATAGCCGAAAACGGCATAGAGAGCGGGGATCATGAGCAGGTACGACCATGCGCCCGCGAAAAAACGCTCCTTGAAAATGGTGACGGTTGCGCCCGTGGTCAGAAGCGCGGCGATAATCGTTCCCGCCAGATTCAAAATCTTGGTGCCGGAAAAAGAAGCGCGGGCGGCACGGCCCGATCTGTTGGCCGCCGCCCAGCCGGTCATGCTGAGCAGGACAAAAACGCCTGTCGCGTAAAGCGTCAGGTAGGTGTCTTCGCCCGTGCCAAAGCCGAGAAAACACAGCGCGGCGACGGCGACCATGATCCAGATCGGCTTGTCCGCGACGCCATGCCTGTTGCGGCTGCCGAGTTTGGGCGGGATGTAATGGCGGAAACGCAGGCCGAGCGTCAGATTTTGGATGCCCTGCGCGGCGGCGGCGCAGGCCGACAGCAGGACCGCGACGCCGATCAGCGTCCCCGCATAGGAAAAAACGGGCGGCAGCAGGAAGTCCATCACTTGCGTGAATACCGACACATTGCCATTGAGCGGATCGGCATGGGCGAATATCGCCGGGCCGATGATCAGCATGCTCAGAACCGTCGTTCCCATGATGATGACAAGGCTGCCGAAAGCCTTGCGGCTGCGCTCGGCGCGGTTTCCTTCGTATCCGGCGACGAGATTGGCGAAAACCTCGATGCCGGTCATAAGCGCCAGAATCCGCGCATAACCCGCGAAAGTCAGGTTGAGATAGGATGAGGCGTGCGGCCCGCTTTTGGCCAAAGAAAAAGCCTGAAAATTCAGGTCGGGCAAATGAAAACCGGTCTTGTAAACGGTCGCGAAAATCATGCCCCACAGCAAAAGCAGAATGGCCGCCGTCGCCGGGCCGAAAGCGCGCACGGTGACCTTTGGCCCCAGATTGACGACCCATCCGGTCAGGACGCTAAGGATAACCGCAAGCAGCGCCCGGTATTGGAAACCGGCAATAGCGTCATTGAGCATCGGAAGACGATCGGCGATGAAGGTGACAAGCGCCGCCATGCTGACCAGAAAGGTCAGCGTATATTCGACGATCGTGATGCCGGCATTGATCTTGACCGCCCAGCCGCCAAATTCCTCTTCGCTCAGGCCGCTGCCGCCGCTGCCGTCCGTGACCCAGATCATGACCTGCCTGTACATCGCCGAGACCATAATCACGGTCAGCACGGCCAGCCACACCGTCGCGCCGAATGTCACCCGCGCGACCCCGGCAAGGACGATCAGCTTCAAAAACGGCCCGAATACATAGAGCGGCGAGGTAGCGGGGTCGCCGCCGCCCGCAAGGGCGCCCTCGAACGAATTGGACAGTTTGCGGGAAACGGCGGCGCTCATGGAGGTTCCTTGTGCAGGCAGGACGGTTTTATCCTTCCCACAGGCTTTGGCGCGATGCAAGAAAGACCGGGGTTTCACGCGCCCAAATAAAAAACCCGCCTCTTTCGAGGCGGGTTTTTCTTTGGCTCGAAGCTTGCGCTTATTTGCCGACGGCGTCCTTCAGTTCCTTGGCGGCGCGGAAGGCGATCTTCTTCTTGGCCGGAATCTGAATGGTTTCGCCCGTGGCCGGGTTGCGGCCCGTGTGCGCGGCG
>JAGWKW010000146.1 GCA_028865155.1 Alphaproteobacteria bacterium | reverse complement strand
GCCGCCCTGGCTGGCGACGGCGGGGTCGGGCGACGTGCTGGCGGGGATGATCCTCGGCCTCGTCGCGCAAAACATGCCGCCCTTCCTCGCGGCGGCGGCGGCGGCGTGGCTGCACGGCAAAATCGCCGCCGACTTCGGTCCCGGCCTTATTGCGGAAGACCTTGTGGACGGAATTCCGGCGGGGCTGACGCATGTGCTAAAGCTGCGCGAAACACCCGACGCGGCGACATAAAAAAACGCCGTTCAGGAGCGCCGCAAGGCGGCGTCCGGAACGGCGTTTCATTTAGCCCGCCCAATCAGACGTGAATCGGCCTGCCTTCGACCGCCAGCGCCGCTTCCTTCACGACTTCGTTCAGGGTCGGGTGCGCATGGCAGGTGCGGGCGACATCTTCGCTCGACGCGCCGAATTCCATCGCCAGAGCCAGCTCGGCGATCATCGTGCCCGCATCCGGACCGACGATATGCGCGCCGAGAATGCGGTCCGTCTTGGCGTCGGCCAGAATTTTGGCAAACCCCTCGGTGTCGCCCATCGCGCGCGCGCGGCCATTGGCGGAGAACGGGAATTTTCCGGCTTTGTAGGCGATGCCGTCTTTCTTAAGCTCCTCCTCGCTCTTGCCGACGGAGGCGGCTTCGGGCCAAGTGTACACCACGCCCGGAATGGCGTCGTAATTGATGTGGCCCGATTGCCCGGCCATCATTTCGGCGCAGACGACGCCTTCGTCTTCGGCCTTGTGCGCGAGCATCGGCCCGGCGATCACGTCGCCGATGGCATAGATGCCGGGGATATTGGTCTGGAATTTGTGATCGGTCACAATGCGCTTGCGCTCGTCCAGCTTCACGCCGACCTTGTCGAGGCCCAGCCCTTCGGTGAAGGGGCGGCGGCCGATGGCCAGCAAGACGATGTCGGCTTGCATTTTTTCGGCGTTCCCACCCGATGCCGCTTCGACCGTTAGCGAAACATCCTTGCCGTTATTGACGGAGGAGGTGACCTTCGACCCCAATTTGAATTGCATGCCCTGCTTGGCCAGAATTTTTTGCATGGTTTTTGAGATTTCGCCGTCCATCGTCGGCAGGATGCGGTCGAGGAATTCGACGACCGTGACCTGTGCGCCCAGACGCTGCCAGACCGAACCGAGTTCAAGCCCGATGACGCCGCCGCCGATGACGACCATGGTTTTCGGCACTTCGGACAGCACAAGCGCGCCGGTCGAGGTCACGATGCGTTTTTCATCGACCGCGATGCCGGGAAGCGGTGTGCTTTCGGAACCGGTCGCGATCAGGATGTTCTTGGTCGCATAGGTCTGCCCCGCGACGTCGACTTTGCCCGCGCCCGCGATGACGCCCTTGCCCTTGATCCAGTCGATCTTGTTTTTCTTGAACAGATATTCGATGCCGGCGGTGTTGTCCTTCACCACCTTGTCCTTGTGGCCCATCATCGCGGCAAGGTCGAAGCTGACCGACGGCGCGCGCACGCCATGCGCGGCAAAACCGTGCAGCGCGTCGGCGTATTTTTCGGAACTGGTCAGCAAAGCCTTGGACGGAATGCAGCCGACATTGAGGCAGGTGCCGCCGAGGGTGGGGTTTTTCTCGACCACCGCCGTTTTCAGGCCGAGTTGCGCCGCGCGAATGGCGGCGACATAGCCGCCGGGGCCGGAACCGATGACGATGAGGTCGTAGGAAGATTGGGACATGAGGGATTCCATGAAGAATAACAGGAAAAGGGTTGGTTGCGCGGCAATTTAGGCGCGCGGGACGGGAATGGCAAGTTTTGGTGAAGCATGACAATAAGTGAATCGGCCGTTCCAGTATGGGGAGCGACTACTTGCAAACAAGCCTTTGCCGCAAGGAAGCACCCCGCATAGCGTTGCCAGTCATTTAGTTAATCATTACAAAGATCATGGTTTCGTAATCGATGTAGAAGAAGCTGAAAAGTTGTTTGGAAACACAATGATCCAATCAAGCACTAAGGAATAAGCGTCTGACTTATCGTGGCACTGATAGAATCAGCGCGACATAAACGTAAGAAAAAATGACTCAGCATCAATGGGTTACGATTTTCATAGACAATTAATGTTTTTCTGACGAAAATGAATCGGGTTGGAATGTTGGAGTCCTTCGAGCCGGGCATTGCCTAGCAGCCTAAAAGATGCTCACCACCTGACGGTGAGAAAAACGACTTTAGGCGGTATCAGAAGCCAATAAACCAACCCACTTATTTGCCACGGTAAAAATCGAAAATCTTTCTCTGCCCATCGGTAAGTATCACCTTATCGAGGTTTGGCATAACTTTAATGCCGTATCCAAACTGCCACCCGTTCTTACTCTTTGCTATAACGCGATTTAACCTAGTTGCATATTCTGGGTTGGGAGCAAGCCCTATACGGGAATCGCCAAGAGCCTGATAAAATGATGAGGACAGAACATCTGATAATTGAAGACCGGGGCGGTTCACTGGGTCTAGCATTCTCAACTTGCTGAAATCCATCACATCCCAAACGATGTCCCTTGTTTTGATGAACAGCTTGCCACTACGGCTTTGTCTCTGAATTTTTGCTAAATACTCTATCATTCCCGGCAGCGATACACCGTCGCGGCGCGAAAAATCGACCATGAGTTTTTTAATAGTGCCGTATCGTTCGGTGGAGTCACGGGCGCAAAAGTCTGTGATGCTTTCGAGCAGGACTCTTGTCATCCAATTATAGAAATAACTTTTCGCAGAAGCATTCGCATAATGAACTCTCATGTTCATGTAACCACTCATGTTCTTTTTGTTAGAAATTACAACAAAACATCGCACCCCCATGCTTCCAAGTTTTTCGACAGAAATTATCCGTTTGTTATGTGGAAGTTTTGCGAAATGCAGCATTCGTAATTGTGGCTGATTAATGCTGTTTATAATGTCTTTAACCCAAGGCTGAACCTCGTTATGTCGATCAATGCGAACAACAACAGCGCCAAGCACCATCCATTCGGATGCGCTTCCTACACGTTCCGGTTTAACAAAGCCAATTCCGTCATCGCCGGATTCATCAATATATGCTATATAACTAACTTCAGACATAGGGTGACCAGTGACCGTCAAAACGACCAAGGACTCCAGAAAAACGCCACAGAGTCAACAACAACGCTTTATCGACGCCGCCCGCAAGGCAGAATGCGACGAATCCGAAGCCGCGTTTGAGGGGAAGCTAAAGCGGATTGCGAAGGCATCTGTTTCAGAAAAATCAGAACCAAAACGGAGAAAGAGCAATGCCCAGAGAAAATAGCGTCCCACTCTCTCAGCCCACCGCGAAAGACTACGAGGAAGCCGATCTAAACGACATAAACGCTAATCTCACAGTCATTAACGAAAATACCGAGGAAATTAAGGACAGCGTAGAGGTTATAAAGGCGGTAGTAATTTTAATTGCTGTGGCTGTTGGCATATATGTTTGGAGACACTACTAATTGATATGGGTTTGCGAAGTATACAATTGCCTAAAATTATGTGTACAAAACGTGAACATTCGTGTAGGGTATTTTCGTTAGGAGCCGTCATTCCGGGGCGCGCTGAAAGCGCGAGCCCGGAATCCAGTCTGGCTCGCCGATGGAAAGGCAGACTGGATTCCGGATTCCATTTTCTTTCGCGCCGAGGCGCGAAGAGAAAATGGCTCCGGAATGACGGCTCTGGTGGACAAGATTGCTGTTACAACATTGCTCTTAGGGGTTTCGTCGGTTCATGGCCAAATCTTCTTCCCTTTTCGCCTGTCAGTCCTGCGGCGCGTCCTACCCGAAATGGGCGGGCAAGTGCGAGGCGTGCGGAAGCTGGAATTCACTGGTCGAGGAAGCCGCCGCGTCCGGCCCGCCCAAAGGGTTGAACGACGCGAAGCATCGAGGCAAATCCAAGGGCGTCGATTTCGTGCCGTTGAAAAGCGAAGGCGACAAGCATGTTCCGCGCCGGTTGTCCGGCATCAATGAATTCGACCGCGTGCTGGGCGGCGGGATGGTTCCGGGTTCGGCCATTCTGGTCGGCGGCGATCCGGGTATCGGCAAATCGACGCTTCTGCTGCAAACCGTTTGCCGTTTGGCGCAGCAGCATAAGGTCGCGTACATCTCCGGCGAAGAAGCCATCGATCAGGTGCGGCTGCGCGCCGCGCGGTTGGGGTTG
>JAGWKW010000145.1 GCA_028865155.1 Alphaproteobacteria bacterium | reverse complement strand
TTCGGCCAGCGTCTTGAAATCATCAAAGGCACGGGCGCGTTGTTGCAACAGTTCTGCGATTTTAGTCATAGGGGGCTCCATCTGAGGGAAAGGTCGTCATCACGACGGTCTATGCGCCTTGCCCAAGGGCTGTTCGGGCATCGACCGGCAACGTGCCGGTCGAAAGGTCAATGCTTTTGCGTCAAGGCTTGAAGATCCGCTTTGCGGCGGCGCAGGTCAGCGCTTCGGGAATCGTCCTGTCCGGCAGCATCTTCCTCGTCACCGTCATCACCGGCGGCATCGGCATTATCCTCACCGTCGCTGTCTTCCGGTTGTTTGTTCTTGAGCGCCGTGCGCAGGCAACGCTGAGCAGCCTTTAAAGAACGGCCAAGCGCGCGATGGGTGTCGCTGGCGTCTTCATGCAGGTCGGACAGATCGGCGCTGTTGTTACTGTTGCCGTCATTCTGTTCCTCGATATTGTTCATTTGGTCGCCGAGGCTCTTGTGCCGTTCCATGGCGCGCTGCAAATGATCGGCGACATCGTTGAGTTGCTTTTTGGTCGCGGCGGACAGTTTTTTGCCAGCGCGTGTCTGGGTATTGGTCATGGTTCGGTTCTCCTGAGGTTGCGCTCGTGCCGTCACTGCCGCGCCGGGGTCGGCTGGCACCGAGCAAAAGGAACATTCCAGCAATTCCCATTTGGTGAAGCGCTGCCCACCATATGGTTTCTTGGGATCGAGCGGTTCGCTTTCGGATACGTCGAAACCGACGGACACGCCCGATACAATTCCGTTTTTGACAAGACCGCGCACCTCGTCGGCCTTGGGAGAGATGCCTGTGGGCGCAAAAGCAATGCGCGCGCGGATTTTATCGCCCTCGATCGCCAGATCAGCCGCGCGTCCTACCGGTACATCCGGATTGTGCTGCCAAAGGACGATGGGGTTAGCGAGGTAATTGGTCATGTCGCAGCCAGACGGCACAAGGATATGACCGTCACGCGCCAAGGCAGAGGTCGAAATAATCACCTCGACTTCGTTTTCGCCAAGCGCGTTAATTTGCGCGGCAACTGCTGCACGCATCATTGTCATGTCTTTTCTCCAAGTTGTTTAAAGTTCGCCTTGCGGATCAAGCTGCGGGTCGGGATCGCCGCTTGTTGGCACGCCAGGCTTCGGCAAGTTTCCGCTTTCCGGTCGTCCGGCACCGTCTGGCGCGGTGCCGGTCATGTCGGAACCCAGAGCCGCCGTGTTAGCGGGAACCATCAGTTTGTCGCCACCGTCCACGGGCGGCAGGCCTTCGGAGCGGCGGACTTCGTTCGGCGTCAGAATGCCCGTCAGCACGCCAAGGCGCGCGGCGTTGTAGCGGGTCATAATGTCGGCGCGAAGCAATTGCCCTTCGTCAAAATCAACCTCAATGCCTTCCTTGTCGAGGCCGAAGACTTGTTCGAATTTCTGCTCGGCGATGACCAGATCCGGCATCACCGTATGATTGACATAGGCCTGTTCTTCTTCGGCGGGCGTGATCTTGCTCGACGCGCTGCCGACGACACCGAGGCGGCTTAAGGGCACGTCGTAATAACGGGCGATATCGGCAATCTGCAGATTACGCTGTTGAATAAACTCCAGATCGACGGAGGTCAGCTGCACGGCTTGCCATTCGACGCCTTCCTCCAGCACCGCCGTTTGCCCGACATTCTGCAAGCCGCCGGTAAAGGCCTGCCATTGCTGCTTCAACCGCAAGGCGGCCTGTTCCGACAGGCGGGTTTTGGCTTTTAAGACACCGGACGGACGCGCACCGTTACCAACCCAGCGCGACGCCTGTTGTTCCAGCCCCATCGCCAAACCGATGGCGTCACGCGCCAACCCAATCGTCGACACCCCCACCAGCGTGTTGAAGCTGATGCCCCGCAGATGGAACATATCCTCTTCGGGAACCGCCACCGGCATATCGCGCAGCATAGCGATCTGCCATAGGCCGATGCGGTTGACGTTGTAGAAGATCGAGCCGTCCGCCGCCTCCAGAACCATGACGGCATCTGGATTGATGGGGATCAGCTCGACAGGATTGCCGCGACGGTCACGCAATATTGCGGCATAGGCATTGCCGCGCAGCAGATAACCGATCATCATCTGCTGCCAGAACTCGAACCAAGTCTGCTGCCGGTTCGGTCGGGCAAACAATTTGGCGACGATATGATCCTTAACCAGATCCCGCCCGCCGTCCTTGTTTGGGACGAACAGACGCGGTGTGCAGCGCGCGACATCTTTGGCGCGAATGGCGACGCAGGCATAGACGGCGGAGACAGCCATCGCTGTCGCCTGCGAGATCATCAGTCCTGACGCGCTCGGCACCGAACCGAGCGGCGGGATCATGCCGTAGGACGGCACGCCAGCCGAGGCACGGTTTTGCTTCGGCGCGAAGATGCGGCCAATTGCAGAAAAAATGTTCATATCATCAGCAGTCCGCGTTCTTCGTAAACTGAGCCGCCTTGCGCGGTCTGTAATCTCCCAACCGCCATGATGGCGGCAACAATCGCGTCAATACGTTCGGTCGAGCGTTCCTTGTCCGGTTTTTCGTTACCAGCGGGATCGCGTCGCACGGTGACGTTTGATGCGCACCATGTGGCGACGGGATTGCCGCCATGCTGCAGCAAGCGTCCGATTAACAGCCGCATGAACTCTGCTGCCGCAGGCCCCATGCTGATGAAGCCCTGACCAAATTCGACCATACTTATCCCTTCATCCTGAAGGTTGCGTACCAGCTCGCCCGCAAAAGTGCGGTCATAGGCGATTTCCAGAATGTTAAAGCGCGTTGCCAGTTCCAGAATCTCGGCTTCAAGAAACTGGAAATCCGTCGTGTTGCCTTCGGTGGCGATCAAATATCCCTGATCGCGCCAATGGGTGTAGGGCGCGCGGTCGCGTCTGACGCGCCGCAAAATGTCTTCTTGCGGACACCAATGCCGCCAGATGATCTTCGTCTTTTCATGCGGTTGTTCCGGCGGAAAGACCAGTGCCAGTGACGACAGGTCGTTGACCCGCGCCAGATCAAGGCCGCCGTAGCAAGTTCTGCCGACCAGTTCATCCTCGTTAAAGGAGGTGGAGCCGTCAGCCCATACGCCCATATCGATCCAGCGCGTGGCCTGTTCCGTCCATTCGTTGAGGCGCAAGCGTCGGATCGCATTCTGTTGCGCTGGCATTTCGCGCGCTTCCTCGACCTGGCGCTTCAAATCCTCCGTTTTCACGGTGACGTCGAGGCTGGGATTGGCCTTGATCCAGACCGCCGGGTTCGTCCAATCATCGCCGTCATCAATGGTGGCAATATAGGCAAACCAGCTATCGGCGGTTTCTGCCGATATCGATCCTTCCAACGCCTTGACCGAAAACTCATGATGTTGCCAGCACACGGATTGCCGGTCATGACCTGCGGTCGTGATCTCAAATATCAAGGGCTGGCGGCGTGCGCCGGTCGCCGTGTTCAGCTTCTGAATAATCTCCGCATTCGGATGCTCATGAACCTCGTCCACCGCAGCAAAATGCACATTCAGACCGTCCATCTTCGTGGCATCAGCCGACAGAGGCCGGAACCAGCTTGAGGTCGGCAGCACCGCCAGATTGTTGACGGTACGCGCAACCCGCGCGCGCAACGCCGGACTGGCGCTGACCATGCGTTCGGCCTCGCCGAAGATGATCCGCGCCTGATCGCGGGTCGTGGCGGCGGCATAGACATGGGAGCCAAGTTCGCCATCGGCCACAAGGGCATAGAGCGCGGTACCAGCCAGCAAAACCGACTTGCCGTTCTTGCGCGCCACCTCGACATAGGCGGTACGAAAACGGCGCAGCCCGTCTTTACGCTTCCAACCGTACAACGACCCGATGACAAAAGTCTGCCACAGCTGCAATTCGAACGGCTGACCAGCCCATTCGCCCGTCGAATGGCGAAGATGGCTGAAAAAGGCGATGGCATGCCGCGCCGCATTACCATTCCAGACCAACCCACGTTTCTTCCCATGGATCAGATCGTCAAGATGCCGCTGGCAAGCCAGCTTGACCAGCTTTCCGGCGACGACCTTGCCGTTGATAACAGCGCGGGCGTAAGCCTCGACCAGACAGGTCTTGGGCTTACGTCTCTTTGCCGCCATTCAGATATTCCTCGAACGGGTCAACGGTTTCGGATGGTGGCTCTATACGGATACGCGACCGCGACGAA
>JAGWKW010000001.1 GCA_028865155.1 Alphaproteobacteria bacterium | reverse complement strand
ACGCCGATGCGGCGCCGGGTTTAATAGTTTCGCGCGTTATTCGCTTATTTGCACAGCGCCTGGGTTGTAAAAAAGGGCGGCACGGTCGCCATAGGCAATATCCGGTACCTTCTGCGCAATGACTTCAAGCGTCGTCGGCGGATGGAAATGGCCGGGTTTGGTTGCGGGATCGGGGATGTAAAGCAGGGCTTTATAGCTGTTGCCGCCGAATTCGATTTGCGCCGGGCTCAGGAAAAAATTTTCGGTGACGGGCGGCTCGCCGGGCTTGTCATGCTTGTCCGTCCAGCGCACACCGGTGAAATGGTATTCGGGTTTCAAAATTGTCACGGTTCTTGGCGTCAGGTCGCAGCCCAGCGTGCCGCACACCCATGCCTCGTCGATCTTGCCGCCGAAATAGGCGTCGCAGTCGAGGCCGCGTTTTTTGAATTCGGGGCTCTGCAGCCGGATCGTGCCGCCATCTTCGTTGAAGCGCGGATCGACGGCCGAAGTGCCGGAGCCGACGCGATAGCCTTGCTTGATCGTTGCCTCAATACGCAACATCAGGCTGCTTCGGCGACAACCGTCTCGGTCAGAAGCTTGTAAAGCGCGGCTTCATCCTTCGCTTTGCGCAGTTGTTCGCACAATTTGGCGTCGCGCAGCAGGCGCGAAACGGTGGCAAGCGCGTGCAGATGGTCGGCCCCCGCCGCTTCGGGCGCAAGCAGCAGGAACACAAGGTCGACCGGCTTGTCGTCGACGGAGTCGAAATCGACCGATTGCGGCAGGCGCGCGAAGAAACCGAACACTTTTTCGAGCCCCGGCACGCGGCCGTGCGGAATGGCGATGCCTTGCCCGACCCCGGTGGTGCCGAGCCGTTCGCGTTCCCACAGAACGTCGAACACCGTATGTTCGTCGGCGCCGGCAAGTCCGGAAGCCGCCGCCGCGATCGCAAGCAAAACGTCTTTTTTCGTCGCCGCGTCAAGGGAACCCGCCACGGCTTGCGCCGGGATCAGGTCGCGCATCGTCATTGCCTGTGCCATGGCGCGGGTTACCCGGCCTTCTTGGCGGCGAGGCTTTCGGCGGGATCGACCCAGCCGATATGCCCGTCCGCGCGGCGGTAAATCATGTTGAGCCCGCCATTGGCGCGGTTGCGGAACATGAGCGCGGGCAGATCGCCGAGATCGAGGCGCATGACGGCCTCGCTGACCGTCAAGGTTTCGATCGGCGTGGTCATTTCCGCGACCACTGTGGGGTTGTCGTTGACTTCTTCTTCATGGTCGCCGCGCAGGACGAAGGCCGCCGCCACAGATGCCTCGGCCTCGCGGGCGCTTTCGTGATGATGCTGCTTGAGCTTGGTCTTGTGGCGGCGCAGGCGGCCCGCAAGCCGCGCCAGCGCGGTATCGAATGCCGGATAGGGCTCGCTGGCCGATGCATTGCTTTGCAGGGTGATGCCACGCCCGGCATGTACGGTGATGTCGGCGCAGAACAGGTGCGCATCGCGCGAGAACGTGACCTGGGCATCGAGGCCGGAGCCGAAATATTTGGCGACCACGTCTTTAAGCTGGGTTTCGACATGGGTGCGCAGGGCGTCGCCGACGTCGATTTGCTTGCCTTTAACGGACAGTTTCATGGAAAGCTTCTTTCAGTGAAAATTAAGGTTATATGTCGATAAAGGACGGGTCATCCCATCAAAGGTTAGGTGGCGTTTGTCCGGGTCCAAGACAAGAGCGGCAAAGCCGTCCGGCAAACCCCGGAACGAAGCCTCACGGACCCTCGTTCCGTTCGACGCGCAACGCGCGCCATTCATGCCCCACACATAAGGACAAGTCGGCTCTAGTGTCAAGATTTGGGCAGAGATGATAAATTTTCTTTATTATCAATAAAATAGTGGTTTACTACCGCTTCCTTCGTCTTCCCGGACATCCAGTTATTCTACAAAATCGCGCTTAATCCCCGGTTAAGTTTTTACCTTTTTTCGTACAGATCGGCGCGCGCAGGTTCGTCGAAAACATAGCTTTTATTGCAGAATTCGCAGGTCACGGTCACGACCCCATTTTCGGCCAGATCCTCGACCTCGGTTCGCGGCAAGGCGCGCAACATATCTTCGACCCGTTTTTGCGAGCAGCGGCATTGATGACGCAGGGGCCGCGTCTCGAAAACCCGGACGCCTTCTTCGTGGAAAAGGCGGAACAAAAGCTCTTCGGGTGGCAGGGCCGGATCGGTCAGCTCGACCGGCGAGGCGGTTCCCATCAGCATCATCGCGCGCGTCCAGTCGTCGGTTTCCTCCGACGCGGTTTCGACATTCACGCCGCCGTATCTTTCCGCTCCGGGCCGCGAGGCGGGCGGCATCTTCTGCACCAGCAGGCAGCCGCCGCGCCACCGCCCCTGCCCGTCGCGGCTGACGGAAGCAAGAATGCCGGTCGGCACCTGTTCGGATTGGCGGAAATAATGCTGCACATCTTCGGCCAGACTTTTGCCTTCCAGCGCGACGATGCCCTGATAACGCTCGTCGCCGGGCAAGGCGCAGGTAAAGGCCAGATGCCCTTTGCCAAGGAGCCTTTCCCCGGCGGGCAGATTTTCGGTTTTTTCCTTGTCGAACTGGACATAGGCGCGGACGCCGCCGTCGCTCGTCACATCGGCAACGAGCAACCGCACGGGGCCGTCGCTTTTGGCCTGAAGCGTAAAAACGCCTTCATATTTGAGCGCGGCGGCCAAAGCGGCGGCAATCGCGACAGCCTCGCCAAGCAAAGCCCCGACCGCCGCCGGGTGGGCTGCTGGTGCAGGATGATGTCGAGCGTCGCGCCAAGCCGCACGAGCCGCCCCCGGAGGTGCGAAGATTCAAGCTGGAACGGAAGGACGAGATTATCGGCGGGATCGAACATCGTATTTTTA
The DNA here is from genome assembly GCA_028865155.1 of Alphaproteobacteria bacterium. Lineage (GTDB taxonomy): Bacteria > Pseudomonadota > Alphaproteobacteria > UBA9219 > UBA9219 > CAIXLI01. Next base: position 16,621 of record JAGWKW010000001.1, on the reverse strand, counting down.
TATCAGACAAATCATAGGGATAAGTTAATTTTACATGGCAAAATTTTTCGCCCCAACATAACTGATCGCCAAAAAGTCCGCAGGCGGCAGTAAGGAAACTGCCGCCTGCTTAACTCTAGTATCCCGTATGAGGTCGTATGGTTATTTCTTCTTTTTCGCCGGCTTCTTGGCGGCCGGGGCTGCCGGAACTTCGGCTTTCTTCGCTTTTTTAGACGGTTGCTTCTTGGCCATAACAAACTTCTCCTTGGGTTAAGTTACGTGCGCAAGGACATGGAGTCGTTTTTGGCATTTGCTAGCCCCCTTTGAAAAAAGTAATAAAGTTTCTCAGCTGTTTTCCCGATGGCCGATCGCACGCAAGCCTTTCCGGTGCCGACTTCTTATTTCCCGGTCATTCGCCCGCAAGCCTGAAAAATACTCTCAAAGAAGACTGAAAAAATCATTAAATAACAATGCGATAATAAAATTCTGCTTTCCCAAACGCGTCCTAACCCTTTTGAGCAGGCAAGAGAAAATTCATGCCTTTCCCAAAATATATCATGGGACAAAACAGGAACATTGGGTTGACTTGGCGGGCGGCTTCCGCCTAGTTTGGCCGGGCCTAGAGTAGAGAGAAGGCGGCGCGCGGACCTCCCGCTGCCGCCTTTAGGCGGCGGGCGCCGGAGCATAATTTTTCGATCCCAAAATCGGGAAACCCGCTCCGGCTCCGATCCGCTCTCCTCCTTCCGAAGATTCCGCGAACCACCTCATTCCCTGGTGCCGTTTTCCGGCGCAAGCCGAGGCGTCGCCGCATTCAGATAACAATCGTGCAAAGCACCAAACTCGGTTATAAAAGATCGCATGAAGCCCGCCGCCTTTTCGCCTCGCACGCTTTTCATCGCCGCCGTCACAGCCGTCATCACTTTGTCCGTCGTCGGCTGGGGTCTGTGGTCGGTCGCAGCGGCGCAATACCGCCATGTCGTCGACCACTGGATCGAGGAAGGCCGCGCGGCGGGTTACCATATAAGTTATGACAGCCGCTATCTGTTCGGGTTCCCCAACCACGTTGTGATGCGGCTTACCAACCTGCGCTGGGCCAATGCCGACGGCATTCGTTTTCATACCGACGACATGGATATCGCCGTCGCCCCGTGGGACTGGACGCATTACGCGGCCAAATTCAAAGGCGATGTTTCACTGACTGCGCCGCTCGACAACGACGGCCATGCCTTGACCCTGGCGGGCGCGAACGGACGGGCGAAGGTCACGCTCGATAAAAACGGCGTATGGCGCGAAGCGCATGTCTCGCTTGACGGCGCCGAGGTCGGGCTTGCGCCGAAGTATCTGTTTAAAACCGGCATGCTCGATGCTTCGGCCGCGAGGCCGGAGGCGCCGCCCACGGATCACAAGCATGTCGGCCTGACCATTACGGGCGAGGCCGATGATATCGCCGTTCCCGCCGCGATGCCGCAGCCTTTCGGCTCCAAAGCGCACAAAATGTCGGTCAGCTTGCGTGTGATGGGCCCGGTGCCAGATGTGCGCAGGCGTGCCGACGTTGCGGCATGGAACAACGCAAGCGGCATCGTCGAATTCGACGATCTGTCGATCGACTGGGGCGTTCTGGATATGACAGCCAGAGGCACGCTCGGCTTCGACGACGATCTGCAGCCCGAAGGCGCGTTTGCCGGAACCATTGCCAATGCCGAGGCCACCGTTCAGGCTCTGATGAAGGGCGGCTTTATCGAGAAGCGCAGTTCGGGAATGCTGACTTCCGCGCTCAACCTGTTCGGCAAGCCTGCGCCGGACGGCGGCAAGGGCATGGAGTTCCCGATCACGGTTCAGCTTGGCGGCCTGTTCTTCGGCCCGGTGCGGATTTTTACCTTCCCGTCGATCGACTGGCCGGAAGCGCCGCCGCCCGTGCCGTCGCACGCGTCGATTTCAGTCGCCGGATAATTTTTCTTCCAGTTTGCGCGCGGCGGCGAAAAATTTCTGCTTGGCCTCGGACGAAAACGGATTTTCGCGTTCGATGGCGCGGAACAGATCGTCCGAGTCGTAGCGGATCATCTCGACCATCTGCTGCATCAGCTCGTAAGTGCGGGTCGGGAAACGCATGTCCGGCAGGTCGAGCGAGCCGACGATTTTGCCCAGCATATGCGTCAGCCCCTGCACATAGGCCGCTTCGCGGTCATGTTCTTCGGGCGTGACCTCGAAGGCGCGCAGGCCGAGTTTACCGGCGCAAAAATGCGCGGTCTCGCCGCCGCGCCCGCCACGGCCTTCGCATATTGCAACGTTCAATCCGGCGATACCGTTTTTGCCGCTTTGCGGCCCAAACAAAGGGTGCGTGCCGACGACGGAAACATTTTCCGGCAGAATTTCGAGCATCGCCGCGACAGGTTTGATTTTGACCGAACAGACATCGAGGACAAGCGCGCCCGGTGTCACCAACGGGGCGACTCCTGTCAGTACCTCGTGCAATTTCTGCACCGGAACCGCGAGCATGACGATGTCGCATGATGCGGCGTCGCGCAGATCGCCCGTGCGCGCGCCGATGCCGCGCGCCTGCGCCGAAACATCCGCGACATCATGCAGGACGAGATCGAAATGTGGTGCGAGATGCCGCGCCGCAAGAGCGCCGAACGCGCCGACGCCGATAAGGCCGAAGGATTGGGTCATGGTGAGCTTATCTTCGGCCGGCTTTTAAAGGAACCGCATAGCCGCCGAGAGGGGCCAGATGCTGTAGCCGGCTGCCGAGCATCGCCTTCAGGCGCGACAGCCGCGTGTCGGCACGGCCAACATAGCCTTCGGTTTCAGCCAGGTAAAGAACCGGCGCGCTGGCGCCCCGGCCCGCGCTATGCGACAGCATGCGCAAAACCTTGTAGCCAGCCTTGGCGAGCAGGCGTTTCATTTCCGCTTCGGGCACATGGACGCATTGCAAAGTCACGAAGCTGCGATCGTCGCCGGTCAGTTCGGGGTAAAGCTTGCCCACCGCAAGCGCCGCCGGCGCCGGATTACGCGCATTGCCGCGTCCGGCCTTGAGCTGTTCGAACGGCAGCGTCGCGAAAACCGTGAGCGCGCTTTTCCTGTCGCCCACAAGCAGGGGCCACCACGCATCCTTGTCGCCGTCTTTCGGAAACGGCACCACGGCAACATCGGTTTTTCCGGCAATGACGGATTTGACGGCTGCGACGGCAGACGGCGCTTCGATAAGCGGCGTAAAAGCCCCGTAATAGTCGCGCGCCATATCCCACAGGCCGGGTTCTTTGACAGGAACCGTGACCGCGACCTTAAATCCGCCTTCCTGCAGCGTGAAGGCCGAGATCATTTCGCGCCACAGGCGCACGATGAGCCCTTCGGGCAGCTTGCCTTGTGGACGGCCGGTGAGCGCGCGCAGCATCTGCGCTTCGCGTCCCGGACGGATATGAAGGTGGTTTTTGCTTTTGAGCTTGCGCACGCGCTCGACAATGTCGGCGCGATTGCGCAGCAAATCGTGCAGAGCCAGATCGATACGGTCGATTTGCGCGCGCAGGTCGGCCAGTGCTTGCTTGTCGGGATTGACGGCGGCGGACTTGAGCGACATGGAAACCTTCGGCAAAAATTGGGGAAACTTTCCCAAGATTAGGCCAAAACCGCGGAAAAGCCAAGTTTATCGGTTATTTCGCATAAAACGGCCAGCAGGAACCGGCCCCTGCGCAGGTAATGGCAAAGGCAAAACGAGCCTGTGGCGCAAGGCTTTTTTCTCGACGCGCGGCGCGTAAAGCTGTTTGCCCGCCTCGATCAACAACACGCCGCCGAAACCGGAAAACAGCCGCGCTGCGATTTTTTCGACGCGATCGACAAAAGAAAAGCCGAACCGTGCCGCGCCGGGTGGTGCGTAAAGCGCGAAAGCCAGTCTTTCAATCAGAAAGCCCTGCCCATGAAGCAGGCTGCGCGCCTGACGCGGTGAATAAGGCTGTCCATTACCAAATGGCGTGCGATCGTTATGCGCCCAGAAGCCGCGCCGGTTCGGCGCGACGGTCAGAAGCCGCCCGCCGCTTTTAAGGACACGCCAGATTTCGCGTAGCATCGGCGCGGGATCGGGCATGGCTTCGAGCGCGTGCAGCAAAACCACGCGATCTATGGACGCGTCTGGCAAAGGCAGGTCGGTCGGATCGACGAGGCAGGAAATATTCGGCCCTTCGCGCGGCCAATAGGCGACCCCCTGCCCTGCGGGCATGAAAGCGTGGACGGAATGCGCCTGCCCGAGCCATGGCCGCAGCATGGGCGGGCCATAGCCAAGAACCAGAATCCGCTCGCCCGCGACATGGGGCCACAAGGCGGCGACGCGCGCGCAAAGCAGCCGCCGCGCCGTTCGCCCGGCGGGGTTATGGTAAAATTCGCGCAATTCGACGATGTCGGTGAACATGGGGCTCCGTTAACCCACTGTTAGCACAAATCGGTAAGACTTGCGTTAATGTCTTTCACCATCGAGCTTTTGCCCGCTTTCGCGGACAATTACATCTTTCTGGTCAGCGACCGCGATCTGGGGCTGGCCATGGTTGTCGATCCCGGCGATGGCGACGTCGTTTCGCGCGCCCTGAAAGAACGCGACCTGTTTTTATCGCTGATCCTCAACACGCATCATCACAGCGACCATAGCGGCGGAAACGAAAAACTGCAGCGTGAATTCGGCGCGCCTGTGATCGGCCCGGCCAAAGAGCAAAGCCGCATCCCCGGCCTGTCGCGCGGCGTCGCGCATGGCGATGTCGTGACTTTTTCCACCTTGCGCGCTGAAGTGCTGGGCACACACGGCCATACTGGCGGCCATGTGTCTTACTACTTTCCGAAGCTGAAAGCCTTGTTCTGCGGCGATACTTTGTTTTCGCTCGGCTGCGGGCGGCTGTTCGAAGGCTCCGCCGCCGATATGTGGGATTCGCTCAAGCTTTTACGCGCCCTGCCCGACGATACGTTTGTCTATTGCGCGCACGAATATACCGAAAACAACGCCAAATTTGCGTTGGCCATCGACAAGAATAACGAAGCGCTTAAAAAACGCGCGGCCGAAATTACCGTCCTGCGCAGCGCGGGCAAGCCGACGATCCCGGCAATTTTGAGCAGCGAAAAAACCTGCAACCCGTTTCTGCGCGCCGACGACCACGCTCTGCGCCGCGCGCTGGCCAAAAGCGGCGGCATTGCCGAGGATGCCGATGCGGGCGCGGTGTTCGGCATGATGCGGTCGGCCAAGGATCGTTTCGGCGGGCAGAAGCTTTAACCATCTTTGTGCACGCTTCTCCCCGCCATCGTTCTTCTTGACGCGCGAAAGCTTTTCCCCATAGGATAGGAACATGTTTTGGTTGACCGTCCGGTCGACCCGCGGGATTTGACAGGAGCAGCTTGCTGCCGCGTTACCAACAGCTAAAGCGCCACGGAGCAACGGCTCATTCCTTCGAGCCTCCGCGCTGTGGTCCCTGGTGGACGGGAAGCGCGTCGAGGCTTTTTTCATGCCTTTTCCACTTTCCCGCCCATGCCGCGTTTTGCGGATCAAGGGTTATGCCGCCGCGCCTTTTCCAAGCGGTAGCTGAAAGATAAAGGAAAAGTAAAGTGACAAATACCGTTCTCTTATTGCTTGAAAAAGATCTTGCCGTCGATGTTCTGCACGAAGTCGCGAAACCTGATCGTTCGGAACATCTGGTCGCGCGCGCCATCGTCGACAACGATTTCGGCGACGCCTCGTTGATAACGACGCGTCCGCAAGATGAACATGAAGAACACCTGCTCCGTTTACGCAAAATGACGCCCGGAAAAGCTTTTGCCGCGACCCGCGTTCTGCGCCGCACCCCGGGCGTTATCAGTGCCACGCTTTTTTGAAGGAGGAAATATGCCCGTCATCGTCAACGCCAATGAAAAGCACCCCTTCCTGCCCTCGCTGGCCGACCCCGCCGCCATAGAGCGCGAACGTGCCGCGCATCAGGACATTCGCCCGCTTGAAATCGCCATTTTGAATCTGATGGCCGATAAAGTGACGACCGAACGGCAACTGGCGCAATGGCTCGGTCATACGCCGATTCAGGTGCGATTGAGTTTCGTGGCGACAGATCGTTATTTTCAGGACATCAAAAACGGCCGCGAAAGCAAAAACACGCCGCCGGAGCATATTCGTCAATTTTACAAACCGTGGAGCGAGATCAAAAAACAAAAATTCGATGGGCTGATCGTCACCGGCGTCAATGCGCGGGAGCCGCGCGTGACGGACGAGGTTTTCTGGCCCGATGTACAAGAGATCCTGGACTGGTCGCACAAAAATGTTTTCTCCTCGCTGTTTCTGTGCTGGGGCGCGAAAGCGGCACTTAAGCATTTTCATAATATCGACAGCATCAAGGGCACACAAAAAACCACCGGCCTTTTCGAGCATCGCCTTGTCGACGACAAGACTGGGCTTCTTTCCGACCTTCCCGACAGATTTCCCATGCCGGTGTCGCGCTGGAAAAACCCGGATGCAGCCGCCGTCGCGGCCTGTCCAGAGCTGGAAATCGCCGCCCTGTCCGATGAAACGGGGCCGAATGTCATCGTCGAAGCCGCGCCCTATGATAAAACGCGGTTTTATCCGAAGCATGTTTACATATTGGGCCACCCTGAATACGAAACGGAAACCCTAGGCAAGGAGTACTGGCGTGACTATGAAGACGATCCGGCTTCCGCGACTTTGCCTCTTCACTATTTTCCCGACAACGACCCTTCGCAAGAGCGCACCATCAACAACTGGCGGCATACGGCATACCTTTACACGAATTGGGTCAATGCCATTTACGCCGCCACCCCCCGCAACCGTGCCCATATCCCCCGTCCTTATACGCCGTAAATCCCTGCCTTTGCTGGCAAATCTCGTTCACGGTTGAAATGCCGGTGCCGAAGGCACATATTAACGGCAGGTTTATCACCATGAATGAGGACATTATGACCGATCCGTTCTTCCGCTCAGGCTCCAGCTCCGGTGGCGTTGCCGGGCTCGACCGCGTCACGTTCGACGCCGGACTGCGCACCCACATGCAACGCGTGTTTGGCTATATGGGCGGCGGGCTTGCGATCACCGGCCTTTTGGCCTGGGTCGTCGCCAATACCGTGCTGGCGCAAATCATTTTCGGCTCACCCTTGCGCTGGGTCGTCATGCTTGCGCCGCTGGCTTTCATCTTCGTGATGAATTTCCGCATGAACACCATCTCGCTGTCCGGCCTGAAAACTATGTTCTGGCTGTTTTGCGGCACGATGGGGTTGTCGATGGGTGCGATCTTTTTGGTCTTCACCGGGGCCAGCATCGCGCGCGCTTTCTTCATTACCGCCGCGACATTCGGCGCTATGGCGCTATGGGGCTATACGACCAAGCGCAACCTCGCCAGCATGGGCGCGTTCCTGATGATGGGCCTGTTCGGTCTGATGATCGCGATGATCGTCAACATTTTCATGATGTCGTCGATGTTGCAATGGATGGTCTCGATCGCAGGCGTCGCGATCTTCACCGGCCTGACCGCGTGGGACGTGCAGCGCATCAAGCAGACCTACAGCGAATCTTATGGAGCCGAGGCCAACGACAAACTTGCCGTGTTCAATGCGCTGTCCTTGTACCTGAACTTCATTAACGCGTTCCAGTTCATGCTGGAGCTGACGGGCCAGGTGCGGCGTAGTTAATTGCAGCATGCATAAAAGAAAAAGGCCGGAGCGAATGCCCCGGCCTTTTTTGTTGTCCATCCCCTATTGTTGCGATGGCGGTTGCAGCACCTGGTTTGCCGGCAACGGCACGCCTTCGGGCAGTTGCGGCGACGCGCTGGTGACGCCGGCAATGGGCGTGCTGTCCGGCCCGCCGACATAAAGGCCAAAGCCGACGACGGCAGCGGCGACAACGAGCGCAAGAACCAGAAGAACCAGAACCGCCTTGCCGATCGCGCCGAAAAAGGACTTGCGCCGTGCCAGCGCCTTTTCGACGGCGAGGAACGCTTCTTCGGCATCTTCGCGCGCGGCAAAATGGGTAATCGGATAGAAATCGCCCTTGGGCGAGGTTACGCCAAGCTCCCAATCGCCGTCTTCTCCTTGCAGCGCAAGCGTGAAACTGTGGTTGCGTTCGAGGTCGAAGCGCCAGATCAAAGGCTCGCGCGCGGCATGAAATCCGACCGTCAGCATCGCGCCCGCAAGACGGGCCTTGGTTTTTCTGGTCATGCGGACATCCTCTTCAGCTTTTGACCGCGTCTTCGCGCGGCGGGATCGGAACCGAGCGTTTATCCTCGTCGTGCAGATAGGTGTTGATGGTCACAATGGCGGTTTCGACGCGCGGGATCGGCAACGGTTTCTGCGCGACCTCCTCGGCCATGAAATGCGCCATCGCGCCCGCGCCCTCGCTGTGAAACGCGCGGCGGCCCAGATTGTTGAGCGGATACCACAAGGTGCGGTCTTCGGCGCGCAGCCACAAAAACTGCGCCGGGGCGAGGACGCCGCCCTGCGCGCGCGCCCAGCGCAGAATGCCGAGCATGGCGGTCGTGCGCCAGGCGTAGCGATTGCCGACCGCAACGGCTTTGCCGCCGATGGCGGGATCGCGGATCAGTTTTTCGACTTCTGCCGCCAGCGCGTTGTCCATGCGGAAGCCCTTGTCCGGCGACCAGCACGGAGCAAGCCGCCCCAAAAGCTCATCGCTTTCGTCGCGCTTTTGAGCGCCTTTGAGCGCGAACACGGCGAACAAAGCCTTCATATAAGGCGGCAAGGCGGCGGGGCCGTTCCAGCGCGGGCCGAGCTGCTGGATGAGCGCGCGGCGCGTCGTGTCGCGGTCGGGAATGCCGTTGACGACCGGGATGCGGCACCAGGACAGCCATTCTTCGGGCGACAAAGCTTCGGCGAAGATCGGCAGTTTGTCTGGGATCGGGTCGCCGAGAATGCGGCCGGATTTCGATGGATTGAATTTGACGATCGGCATGATGACCGGCCACATTTTCGCCTGCACCGCGATGAAGCTTTCGAGCGTGTGCTTGATCATGAATTTATGGCGTGGCGAAAGAAACATCTGATAGACGGCGACCGCAACCAGCGCCGCTGCCATTGGCCAGCGGAAATACACAGCCGTCAACGCGCCGAGCGCGGCAATCGGCGGCATCGTCAGGCTGTAGTAGCTGAGAAGATCGCCGGACGGAACCGACCCCAGATGCGTTCCGAAACAGGCATTGGTCACGCGGTCGAAACCGGGCAGCGGCGGCTGGTTCGGAAGCCGTGCATAGCGCAGCCATTCGAGGCACGCGTCATAGCGATGCCCCGCGAACAGGTTGATCACCCAGATTTCGCCGAAACGCAGCCAACGGAAAAAGTAATTGAGCCAGAAATCATGCGTCGCGTGCCAGATCAGCCAGCCGAGGCCGGCCAGCATAAGGATGACCATAAGCAGCAGGATCGCCGGTTCGCCTTGTTGGTTGTTGCCGCTCATGGAAGCTTAAACTCCGCGCTTTCGAAGATGGGGCGCATTTTGCATGAACCCGTTTGATTTCGCAACATTTCCTGCGTGCCAACAAACGCCCTGCCCGCGTTACGACCGTAATTTTCGGATGATGTCGTCGAGCTGGTCGAGGTCGTGATAGATCAAAGTCAGCGTTCCGCCCTTGCCTTTGGGCGCAATTTTAACCTTGAGGCCGATCACGCGTTCCAGTTCTTTTTCGAGCCCGCGCGCGTCGGCATCGGCCTGCATCGCGCCGGCGCGTTTCTTGTGGATTTCCGGATTGTCCTGATGCCGCTTGGCCAGCGCTTCGGCTTGGCGGACATTGAGCCCTTTCTTGACGATCTCGCGCGCAAGCGGGAGCGGATCTTTGACCGGCACGATGGCACGCGCATGCGCCATCGACAAGCTTCCCTCGCCCAGCATCTGCCGAATTTCGGGCGGCAGGGTCAGAAGCCGCAGCATGTTGGTAATGTGGGGGCGGCTTTTGCCGACGATCTTGGCCAACGCTTCCTGCGTATGGCCGAATTCTTCGAGCAGGCGCTTGTAGCCTTCGGCTTCCTCGAGCGGCGACAGATCCTCGCGCTGCACATTCTCGATGATGCCGAATTCAAGCGCTTCGCGGTCCGTCAGCTCGCGCACCATGACCGGAACTTCGTGCAGGCCCGCGATCTGCGCGGCGCGCCAGCGCCGTTCGCCCGCGATGATTTCATACGCATTCGGCCCGCCGGGAGCGGCGCGCACGAGCAACGGTTCGAGAATGCCGCGCTCGCGGATCGAAGCCGCAAGTTCCTGCAGTGCCGCTTCGTCGAAACGGCGGCGCGGCTGATAAATGCCGGATTTGAGCCAGGTCACGGGCATTTTGCGCAATGTTTCGCCTTTTACCGCTTCGGCGGCAGGCGCGGCGCTAGAGGCACGCGGCGTCGCAACCGGCGGCTGGTACGATGCGTCGGCGTCGCCGAACAAAGCCGACAGGCCGCGTCCGAGCGGCGACGGCTTGGCGATAGGTTTGGGCGGTGCGGCGGTCATGGCTTCCCTCGGTTTAATTTAGAATTATTCTAGAATGAGTCTAAACAACTTCCTGTTCCTGCGGCGGCGCTTCATCTTCTTCGCCCGCAAGGACGGCAAACTCGCGCTTCAGCACTTCGCTCGCCAACTGCATATAGGCGCGCGATCCCGTGCATTTGAGATCGTAAAGCAGCACCGGCTTGCCGTACGACGGCGCTTCGGACACGCGCACATTGCGCGGGATCACGGTCTCGTAAACCTTGTCGCCGAAATAGGCGCGCACGTCGCGCGCGACCGCATCCGACAGACTGTTGCGCCGGTCGTACATCGTCAGAACGACGCCCTGGATGTCGAGCGACGGATTGAAGCGCGCGCGCACGGCTTCGACCGTTTGCAGCAAACTCGTCATGCCTTCGAGCGCGTAGAATTCCGGCTGCAGCGGAATCATGATCGCATGGCTCGCGATCAGCGCATTGAGTGTGATCAGATTCAAAGACGGTGGGCAATCGATGAAAACGACGTCGTAATCCTTGGTCGAGCGATCGAGCGCATCCTTCATCCGGTATTCGCGCCGCTCGGTCGTGACAAGCTGGATTTCCGCGCCGGCAAGATCGGCCGAAGAGGTGATGACATAAAGATTGGGGATAATCGTCGGCACGGCGACATCTTCGACCGACAGCCCGTCGAACATCAGCTCGTAACATCCGGCGCCGCGCGCCGCGCGCTCGATGCCAAGGCCCGTCGATGCATTGCCTTGCGGATCGGCATCGACGACAAGCACGCGTTTGCCGACAGCAGCCATCGCGGTCGCCAGATTGACGGTGGTCGTGGTTTTGCCGACGCCGCCTTTCTGATTGACGACGGCAATAATGCGGCAATTTGGGTGGGGCAGGGTCATGTCCGGCGCAGTTAGGGTTCAAACCCTAGCCCTTGCGCCGCGCTTTCCATGAAAGATCGGAAAGAACCAGAATCCGGCCTTCGGCGCTTGTCAGGCTGGGATGCGTTTCGGCTTTGAATGTCCAATTTTTTTTGGCTTCTGTCAATTCTTCGGGTGCGTTTTTGCCTTTCGGAAAAACGCATATTCCGTCCTTGGCCAGAAGCCGGTGGGCGTATTTCAGAAGTTCGGGCAGGGCTTTCATGGCCCGCGCCGTGACGATATCGGCTTTCAGATCCTTGATATTTTCGACGCGCTCCCGCCTGACCGTGACATTGGCCGGTTTGAACGCGTCGGTAACGGCCCTGAGAAAATCAGCCTTTTTCCCTATGCTTTCGATCAACGTGATTTGCAGGCTGGGCCGCATAACGGCCAAAACCAGTCCCGGAAAACCGGCACCGGAGCCCATATCGGCGAGCGTCTTGGCGTTTTCGGGGATGTGGAGCAGAAGCTGGGCGCTGTCGGCAAAGTGGCGGCTCCAGATATGGGGTAGGGTGCTTTCGGCGATGAGATTGAACTTATTATTCCAATCTTTCAGGATCGTTTCGTATGTGGATAGGTTGTGGATTGTTTCACGAGGAACGGCATACCGTTCTATGAAATCCTGCTTTTCACCCGTCATGCTGCCGCCCTGCCCTTTTTGACGTAGCGCAGAAGGACAATCAGGGCCGCAGGCGTCATGCCGGGAATGCGCGAGGCCGCGCCCAAAGTTTCGGGCCTGATTTGGCGCAATTTCTGGCGGATTTCAGCCGACAGGCTGCCGATGGCGTCAGGGTCGAGATTGGCGGGCATGGCAAGGTTTTCATCCTTGCGGAAGGCGCGGATATCGCTGTCCTGCCGCTCGATATAGCCCGCATATTTGCCGTCTATTTCAAGCTGTGCAGCCACAACAGGCTCCATCGCGGTCAATTCAGGCCAAATCTCTACCAAGCGCGGCAAATCGATGCCGGGGTAGGAGAGAAGCTCAAAAGCCGTTCGCACAACCCCATCCGCATTGATTTTAAGCCCCTGCGCCGCGAGTTTGTTTGGCGAGGCCTTTAATTTGTTCATCAAGCGGCGCGCGCTGCCGATGGCATCCATCTTGGCGGCAAAGGCCTGCTGCCGGGCTTCGCCAACGCAGCCGATGGCGATGCCCAAATCCGTCAGCCTTTGGTCGGCATTATCGGCCCGCAGCGTCAGGCGGTATTCGGCGCGCGAAGTGAACATGCGGTAGGGCTCGTTCGTGCCGCGCGTGATCAGGTCGTCGATCATGACGCCGATATAGGCTTGCGACCGGTCGAGCGTGAAAGCGGGCTTGCCGCCGGTCTTGAGCGCGGCATTGAGCCCGGCCATAAGCCCTTGCGCTGCGGCTTCTTCATAGCCCGTGGTGCCGTTGATCTGCCCGGCGAAATAAAGTCCTGAAATTCGTTTTGTTTCAAGCGTTTGACGAAGCTCGCGCGGATCGCAGAAATCATATTCGATGGCATAGCCAAAGCGCAGAATCTCGGCTTTTTCGAGCCCGGCAATCGAGTGGATGAAATCTTCCTGAACGTCGCGGGGCAGGGAGGTCGAAATGCCGTTGGGGTAAACCGTGTCGTCGTCGAGCCCTTCGGGTTCAAGGAAAATCTGATGCCGCTCCTTGTCGGCGAAGCGTACAACCTTGTCTTCGATAGAAGGGCAATAGCGCGGGCCCGTACCCTCGATCTGGCCGGAATAGATCGGGGCGCGGTGAAGATTGGCGCGGATGATTTCGTGCGTCCGCGCGGTCGTGTAGGTGATGCCGCAGGCAATTTGCGGATTGGGCAATTTTTCGGTCAGGGTCGAAAAAGGCTCAGGCGTTTCGTCGCCCTGCTGCATCTCAAGCCAAGCCCAGTCGATGGTTTTGCCGTTCAGCCGGGCAGGCGTTCCGGTCTTGAGACGACCGAGCGGAAAACCGAGCCGCTCGAGCGCGACGCTAAGCCCACGCGACGGCGGCTCGCCGACGCGGCCTGCCGGGGTCTTTTCTTCGCCCAGATGGATGAGCCCACGCAGGAAGGTTCCCGTTGTCACGACAACGGCAGGCGCGCGAATTTCTTCGCCCGACGCCGTTACAACCCCGGCGATGGCGCCATCATCGCCAGTGATAAGGTCTTCGACGGACGCCGCCAGAGTGTCGAGATTGGGCTGATTGAAAAGCTCCGCCTGCATCGCGTTACGGTACAGTTTTCGGTCAGCCTGCGCGCGCGGGCCGCGCACAGCATGGCCTTTGCTGCGGTTCAGGATGCGAAACTGGATGCCCCCCAGATCCGCGACGCGGCCCATGACGCCGTCGAGCGCGTCTATTTCGCGCACCAGATGGCCCTTACCGAGCCCGCCGATGGCGGGATTGCAGGACATTTCGCCGATGGTCTCGATTTTATGCGTCAGCAGCAGCGTGCGCGCGCCAATCCGCGCCGCAGCCGAGGCGGCTTCGCATCCGGCATGGCCGCCGCCGATAACGATGACATCGTAATTTCGCATAAGCGAAGCCATAACCGAAAGATGCCGCTGAATCAAAAGCTTTCATCCGTGCCGGGTATCGTTCCGGGTTATTAACAATATTATTAACTTTTATTTTTTAAAATAAAAGGATGGGGTTTCATGGGAAGCCCTGCCAAAAGAAAGAGCTGTATGACAGGAACACTTCTGACGCTCGACGATTTGCAGAAGCATTTTGAAGAAACGCGCGACAAGCTTTCGCGCGATCGGATGGATATTCTTTCCAGCGCGCCGCTGCCCGACGATTTCGACCGCGACAAATATGGCTTTTCCTATTTCCGCGCCGAGCGCATCGGCATGGAAGTCATTTCGCACAGTCTTGAAGAAATCGCGTGGCTGCCGATGCAGCTCGATCCCAAATCGGAAATCATGCTCGAAAACCGCAAAGGGCTGAAACGCTGGCTTGGCTCGCCCTTGCATCGCCAGCCCGACGGGCAGGTTTTCGGCAACGACTTCATCCATGCGCTGACGCGCACCGCCCTTGCGCATGGCTGGAACAGCGCGCCGTTCCGCGCGCTGGCTTTGCGCATCGGCGAACTGTTCCACGATTTGTCCTGCCTGATCGGGCTGATCTATTACGGCGTGTGGATGTCGGAAAACGGCATCGCCGGATTGCCGGTCAGCGACCCGGCCGATCTCGAACGCACCGCGCAGGAAATAGAGATGATCACCCGCTCGCCTGAAGTTGCGGTTTTGCTCCGAGAGAGGAAAAAAGCCGAGAACAAACAGAAAGCACGCAAGAAAAAGGCAAAACTCGTCCTGCGCGTCATTGAAAATCAGGACTTTACGCCGCCCGTCCTCCATTAAAATCCCCATTCATTAATTTGCTATTTCCCATTTTGTGTTACAGTCGGCTATCGCAATAAATCTTCGTATTCATGACGGCAAAGCAACCCATCGCGCGGCGGCGGCGCAGGCGTAATCCGCAAACCCCCGACCGCAGGGCCAAAGCGCAGGCGATGCCGGATTGCCGTGCTTTGCTCGACGACGCGGTGCAGGGCATCATCATTCATCGCAACTTCAAACCGCTTTATGTCAACAAGGCTTTCGCCGCCCTGTTCAGCTATAAAGGGCCTGAAGAAATTATGGGGTTGCCTTTGTTGCGGCCGCTGGTTCCGGACGACGCCTGGCCGCGCCTCGAAAGCGAATATGACGATCTGATGCGCGGCGCGAAGCATCATGTGATCGGGCGGGCACGCGGTGTCCGCAAGGACGGAAACGAAATCTGGCTCGCGGTGACGGCGCGCGTGATCGCCTGGCCCGAAAGCAAGAACGGCGAGAAGGGAACGAGCAAGGCCTTGATGCTGACTGCCTTCGATATCACCAAGCAAGTCGATGTCGAACATACGCTGCTGAAAAGCGAGCAGAGATTGCGCGCGGTTCTCGAAATTCTGCCGTATCCGATTTTTATTGCGCGCCGCCTCGACGGGCAGGTGCTGTTTGTCAACCGCAAAAGCTGCCTTCTGTTCCAGCAAAGCGCGGGACAGTTGCTGCGCGGACGGCTGTTCGACTGGTTCGTCGACGACGCCGACCGAGAGAATTTTCTGAAGCTGCTCGAAAGCGTGTCGGATCTGCGCGACATCGAGATGAAGATGAAAACCGGACAGGGGCGCATCTTCACCGCCGAGATCGCGGCGATCACCGTCGATTATGGCGGCGCGCCTGCGGTTCTTGTCGCCCTCAACGACATTTCGCACCGCAAGGAGATGGAAGCCGAGCTGTTCCGCCAGGCTTCGACCGACGCGCTGACCGGCGTCAGCAACCGCCGTTATTTCCAGAACCAGGCCGAGCAGGAACTGCGCCGCGCCCGCCGTTTCGCGCGCGACATGTCCGTGATGATGATCGATATCGATCACTTCAAACCGATCAACGACACCTACGGCCATGCCGCCGGCGATGCCGTCATTCAGGGCGTGGTCAAGCGTTCGCTTGAGGCCTTGCGCCAGTCGGACTCGCTGGGCCGCGTCGGCGGCGAGGAATTCGCCGTGCTGCTGCCCGAAACCGCCGCATCCGCCGCTTTCGATGTCGCCGAACGTTTGCGCAAGCATATCGAAGGCCGCCCCATCATCGCTGAAAATCACGCCGTGCCCTGCACCGTCAGCATCGGCATCGCGCAACTGTCGGCACAGGATGGGTCGATCGAAGATTTGCTTCACCGTTCCGACATCGCGCTTTACGAGGCCAAGAACAGCGGCCGCAACCGTGTCATGATGGCGCCGCCGCTCGAGCGCAAGGATGTCGTGGTTGAATAAGAGACAAAAAGATCAGCCGCGTTCGACGGCAAAGCCTGACCAGCTCTGCTTGGTCGGCATGACCTCGAGCGAATTGACATTCACATGCGGCGGCAATGTCGCAACCCAAAACACCGTTTCGGCGATATCGTCCGCCGTCAATGGTTCGGTATCGGCATAGACTTTGGCAGCTTTTTCGGCATCGCCCTTGAAGCGTTTAAGGGAAAAGCTTGTTTCGACCATGCCGGGTTCGATACTCGTGACGCGGATATTCATACCCTGCAGGTCGCAACGCAAAGCGAGGCTGAGCTGGCGCGCGAAGGCCTTGCAGGCGCCGTAAATATTGCCGCCCGGATAAGGCCAGTTGGCCGCGGCCGATGTGATGTTGATGACATGACCGCGCTTGCGTGTGGCCATGCGCGGCATGACGAGGCGCGAGATCTGGACGAGCGAACGGCAATTCGCATCGATCGTGGCATTTGCATCCGTCATGTCGATTTCGTAAAACTTGTCGAGGCCGAGCGCGCCGCCCGCATT